>JBHHXF010000020.1:0-18398 GCA_046756905.1 Anaerolineae bacterium
TTGTCGCGGTCGTAGTAGCCCTGGGCATACGATGGATGCGCGCCGTACGGCTCGTGGACGACTGCATCCACGATAAGGCCCGGAACCACCGTGCGATTGGGGTCCGCGCGGATCACGGACTCCGGCACAACCTCCTCGACCACCACGATGACCCGCTCGGCGGCGAAGGCGGCTTCCTTGCCGACGCCGGCCAGCCCCCACACCTGGGTGTTTCCTTGCTCGTCCGCCCGCTGTGTCTGCACGATGGCAACATCAGGGTTGAGCGGAGGTACGACGTAGACTTCGTCGGTCTCGTCGTACGGGCTGCGCATCGGACGGATCAGCGGGTTGGCCCGGGGCAGGTCGCTGCCGGCAAAGCTGCGCAGTGGAAAGAACGGCAGATCGGCAGCGCCGGCCATGTACCGCGCCACCATTCCGAAGTGGGAGTACTCCTCCAGCTCGATAGGGTTGGGTATGCCGTGCTCCACGGCGCGCCGAATCGCGTGCAGCGAGCCGACGCCGGGGTTGCCGGCCCAACTGAAGACCAGCTTGCCGGCACAGCCGGCGGCGATCATCTGATCGTAGATCAAGTCCGGAGTGAGCCGGCACAGCGTCAGATCGCGCTTCCGCTGGCGGATGATCTCGTGGCCGGCGGCGAAGCAGATCAGATGTGTAAAACCTTCGATGGCGACGCTGTCGCCGTCGTTCACCAGTTCAGCAACAGCATCCTGCATGGTCATCAGTTTGGACATGTCGACCACCTGACCCCTCGACTACCTGACAAAGCCACTATCCAACCGAAGCCACCGCGTCGGCGAAGATGTCCATGGCTGTTTGTACGTCCTCTGGGGAGACAATCAGCGGAGGTGAGAAGCGAATGCCGCTTTCGCCGCAACTGAGTGTGACAAGACCCCGGTGGAAGCAGTGGTTGAGCACGGTGTCGCGCACGTCGGGGGCCGGCTCGCGGGTCTGCTTGTCGCGCACGATCTCGACACCGATCATCAGACCCAACCCCCGTACATCGCCAATAACGGACGACTCTTCCGCCAGGCTCTCTAGCTGCTCCAGCATCCAGGAGCCGCGCTCGGCAGCGTTCGCCATGAGCCCCTCTTCCAACAACTTGATCGTTTCCAGCGCCGACACACAGGCCACCGGGTTTCCGCCGAATGTCGTACCATGGGCGCCGGACTCCCAATCCATGATCTGTTCCCGCGCCAGGAACGCACTGATAGGCATTCCAGACGCAATGCCCTTAGCCACACAGATGATATCCGGGACCACGTCCCAATGCTCGACTGCGAACATGCGACCTGTCCGGCCCATACCGCTCTGAACCTCGTCGGCGATGAGCAGAATGCCATGTCGATCACAGAGTTCGCGCAGGCGTGGCAGCCAGTCCTGCGGCGGCACAATGTAGCCGCCTTCACCCTGAATGGGCTCCACAATGATTGCCGCCACCTCATCCGGTGGGACCGAGCGCTGGAAATATAGCTCCTCGAGCACACCAACACAGTGTACGTTGCACTCGGGGTATGTCAGGTTGTAGGCACAGCGGTTGCAGTAGCTGTATGGCACATGAATGACCCCGGGCAACATCGGGGCAAAGCCTCTGCGCTGGGTCACTTTGCTGGCTGTCAGTGTCACAGCACCCATCGTCCGGCCGTGGAAGGCTCCCAGGAAGGCGATAATGCGTGGCCGGCCCGTGTAGTACCGGGCCAGCTTGATCGCGCCTTCGACCACCTCGGCTCCCGAGTTGGCGAAAAAGACGCGCCACGGTTCGTCGCCAGGCGCCAGATCGGTCAATGTGGCAGCCAACTCGACGTAGGGCTCGTAGTAGAAATCGCACGAAATATGGATGAGCTTCTCAGCCTGTCGCTGGATTGCTTCAACGATGCGCGGATGGCAGTGGCCGGTGGTGCACACGGCGATGCCGGCTGCAAAGTCCAGGAACCGGTTGCCATCCAGGTCTTCCACAACTGTGCCCTGTGCTCGCTTAACGGCCAGCGGATACGGTCGAATCAGCGAGGGTGAGGTATAGGCCTTGTCTTGTTCGATAACCGCTCTGGCCTTAGGACCTGGAAGCTCCGTTACGATGTGAGGTGCACTGAAATCAGGCTTATTCATATTCGAATCCTTGTGTTATTCGACGACGGTGCGGCTTTGCTCGCGCATGTAGGTTGGCAATGTGTAGTGGCCGCCAATGTTCTTGCCGGTGGAACCGCTGGCCTTCCAGCCGCCGAAGGGTTGTACGCCCGGCCAGGCACCCGTGGTGGCGCCGGCCTCGCGGTTCACGTACACCACGCCGGCTTCAATTCGATCCAGGAATCGTTCGATCTCCTCGTCGTCCTCGCTGTAGAAGCCGCCCGTCAGCCCATACTTGACATCATTGGCCTTGTCCAGGGCCTCATCGAGGGATTCCACTTCGCCCACGTAGAGGATCGGGACAAACAGCTCTTCCCTTACCAGCTCGTGATCCTCGGGAACGCCCTCAAAGATGGTCGGCTCAACGTAATAGCCTCTGGCAAATTCGCCCTCCGTCAGCAGGTGACCACCCAAGATGATCCTGCCATCGCGCTTCGCCTTTGCGGCATAGTTCTGGAAATCGTTGTATGCCTTCCGGTGAACGAGGGGCCCAAGGAACGTATCACGCTCCAGCGGATTACCAATCTTGAGCGTCTTCGTCTTCTCGACGAGCTTATCGATGAACTCGGCCTTGACGCGCCTGTCAACGTAGACGCGGGAGCAGGCCGAACATTTCTGTCCACCCATGCCAAAGGCAGAGCGCATGACACCGGTTGCGGCTTTGTCCAGATCGGCATTGGCGGTGACGATGGCCGCATTCTTACCACCCATCTCGACGATAGTGGGCTTGGGGTAGTCCTTGCTGAAATCCTTGTAGACCTGGTTGAAGCCGACCGCGTATGAACCAGTGAAGGTGATGCCGTTGACGTCCTCATTCTCAACCAGTTCACGGCCGACTGTGCTACCTGGGCCGGTGACGAGGTTGATCACGCCGCCCGGCACGCCGGCCTCGACCAGAACCTCATACAACCTCAGGCCGGTCCAGGGAGTCTCACTGGACGGCTTCATGACAACGGTGTTGCCTGTCACCAACGCCGCACCGACCGGGCCGGCAGCCAGCGCCATCGGGAAGTTGAACGGCACGATCACCGCCCAGACGCCGTAGGGCCGCAACACGCTCATGTTGCGATCCCGAGGCGACAACCGCCCCATGGCCCGCTGGTAGCCACCGTTGGCCTCCATCTGGTGGACGTAGTAGCGAATCAGGTCGGCTGATTCTTCGACGTCGCCCAGGGCTTCGAGGCGGTTCTTGCCCATCTCGTAGACCATCAGCGCCGAGAGATCGTAGCGGTTCTCGCTGAGGAGATTGGCGGCGCGATTCAGGATTTCGCAGCGCTCCTGATACGGCGTCGTGCGCCATTCATCGAAGGCGGCCTGTGCTGCAGCGATGGCGCCGGCAGTGTCCTGCCGCGAGCCTTTCTGGAAGTGACCCAGCACCACAGCCGTGTCGATGGGGCTGACATCGGCGAAGGTCTCGTTTGCCGTGCGGGCCTCTCCAGCAATGTACATCGGCCAGGTCTGGCCAAACTCCTGTTCGACATGCTCGATCGCCGCATCGAAAGCCACATTCAGTTCCTCGTTATCCGCGGACATGGTCGCGTAGGTTACTTTGAAATCTTCTTGTGCCATCCTTGTACCTCCAATCGGACTGAGTTTAATGCACTGTCGAATCACCGCCGACACCCGCTCCAGATTTCATCGTTCGTCGGCCGGCGCCCCCAGCAAGAACCCGTTGGGAAATGGGTCCTCGGGATCGAGCAAGAAGTAATGCACGCCAGTGACGTGGGCGCTGCCGCGCACCTCCGGCACGATGGCCGGCAGGTCTCCAACCCGCGTTTCTGCAACGACGCGGCCCTCGAACACCGTGCCCAGAACGCCCTCGTTGACATAGGACTTCCCCACGGCCAGTTCACCCCGATGGTGTAACAGAGCCATCTTGGCACATGTGCCTGTAACGCACGGCGAACGATCCACCTGGGCGTCGCCCAAGATGACCACACTCTTGCCATCCGCCTGTGCGCGTTCACCAGGGCCGTAGAACTCGACGACATCGACGGTGTTCATGTACGGGAGGGCCGGATGCTGAACCGACAACTGCTCGTTGGCGGCATCGGTGATGATTGCCCCCAAACGGGCCAACTCGCCGGCATTGGCCGGCGCCAACGCCAGCCCGATGTCATCAGCCGGCGCCATGACGAAGAAGCCACCGGCGCACACAACGTCCACTGAGACCGTGCCCAGACCAGGCACATCCAACGGCCGGTCAAGCTGATACACAAACGCAGCCTCAGCCTGGAACGCCACCGACCGGACACGGCCTGCCCGCACCTGCGCCCGGGCCGTGATGGTATCCGAGGGCGTATCAATGACGACCACGGTCTCGGGCTCCCGGGGCTCGATGGCGCCTGCTTCGATCAATGTCGTGACAGCGCCGATGGTTGCGTGGCCGCAGAGATACGGATAGCGGCCGGTATCCATGAAGATCAAGCCGAAAGCGGCTTCGGGGGACACGGGTTCGGTGACGATGGCGCCAAACATGTCCCGATGGCCTCGCGGTTCGCGCATCAAGAGATGACGCACGAAATCCATCTTGCGAGCCACATGCAGCCGCCTGTCGTTGATCGTCTCGCCAGGAAGGGACGGCAGCCCGCCAACGACGAGACGCGTGGGCTCGCCGGCTGTGTGGGAGTCCAGCGTCACGATTGGCTGCTTGAACGCGCCACCAACAGCCCCAAATCGCTCGAGCACGGCTGTGTCCAGGCCAGGGAAGATCCCTGGCTGATCAGCCACGTTCCCCCTCCGCTCGCTTGATGATGGCATCGAGCCGTGCCACGATGTCGTCAGGCAACGGTTCGGGCCGATGTGTATCCAGTATCTCCTCGACCTGCGCGGCGGCCCGTTCGACCAGCGTGGTAGCGCCAGCAGTTTGCCAGCGCGAGTGGTCGCCCCGGTCGAACAACTCGGGGTACCATCGCTGACGGAAGTGCCGCAGCGTGTGATCGCTGTCGAGAAACTGCCCGTCAGGACCCACCTGGTCGATCAGGTCGAGGGCCAGCGTCTGATCGTTGACCTCGATGGGCCGGCCAGCGCGCCGCAGCCAGCGGACAATCTCGTGGCAAATGACCAGTTGGGCCAACGAGCCCGTCTTTCCTGACTCCAGGTACCCCAGGTCGTGGACCAGGCTGGGGCCGTCCAGAGACGTGTGCATGATGGTCAGGGCCGCCTCGGCTGCAGCCTGCGGGTCGATCACCTTGGAATCGCTGCCGCACAGGTCGAAGGCCGGCAAGCCGTAGAAGCGGGCCATGCTCCGCGCCGCGCCCGTGGCGTCGGGGTCGCAGTAGGGGAGAACGGTGGTCCGCATGTCCAGGGTGCTGCCGGCCCAGCCCGGAACGACCAGCGGCGCGCCCTGGCGCTGGAGTTGGGACAGCACGAGCCCGGTCAGCACGCCGGCGTTGACCATTGCCGCCGCCCCGGCGGCTGTCACTGGACCGGTAGCGCCGGCCGCAACCACCGGGATGTACAATGCTGGCAAGCCGCGCTCCGCCAAGAACAGCAGCTTTTCCAGCGCCTCCTCGTTGTGGCGGAGACCGGTGGCCACGTTGATGTAGCACGCCACCAGCGGTCGCTGCCGCAGCGCTTCCCGCCCACCGACCACAGCCTCTGCCATTTCCACCGCGTCCACACAGCCCGGTGCATCGTTGGTGACGAAGACGATTGGCTTGGTGGTCGTCTCCAGCATCACCTTCATCTGATAGCGATCGGCCACGGCAGAATCAATGTCAGCCGGCAGGAACATAGACATCACAAAATCGATCTCTGGCAGTGCGTCGCAAACGGCTATCCCCGCAGTGACGTCAGCCAACACCGCTTTGCGTCGCTCTCCGGTGCGGTGATCGAGGATGTACAGGCAGTCGGAGCCGGTGCCGTAGTAGTTCCGCTGTCCTTCAAGAACGATCACTCGTTCTCCATGACGGTCGTAGAGATCGACGCGGTGCGGCGCCGTTTTCAGCGCCTGCTCGACCATGTCTGGAGGGATGCGCACCCGATTGCCGTCGGACACAGAGGCGCCCGCCCGTTTCAGCAAATCAACAGCCGGCTGATGATAAAGGCGGACGCCGGTTCGGTCCAATATTTCGAGACTGGCCTCGTGCAGCCGGCGACACGCCTTGTCGTCCAGACGGCCGAATGGTACGTGTCGACCCCCGGCGCTGAGCACAGTGCGGGGCAGGTCAGGCATCCTCTTCTTCTTCTCCCAGATAAGCCTCGATGACCTGCTTGTCCCGTTTCACCTCGTCCGGGATCCCGTCGGCGATGAGCTCACCGTTGTTGAGCACGATCAGGCGCTGGCTAAGGGTGAAGATCGTATCCATGTCGTGGCTGATGATGATGAAGGCCTTTCCCTGCCCGTTGACTGTAGTGATGTATTCGTAGATGAGCTCCATCAGCTTGGGGTGGACGCCGGCGAAGGGCTCGTCGAGCAAGATCAGATCGGGGTCGGCCATGAGCAACTGGCCCAGCTCCAGAAGTTTCTGCTGACCCCCAGAGAGGCTGCGGGCGTAGTCGTGCCGCAGGTGATCCATCGTCAGAAATTCTAACACCTCATCAGCCTGTGCCTCTAGGGCTTTGCGCCCTCTCCCGGGGAAGAGTGACAAGGCAGGGACCAACATGTTCTCGAGGACGGTCATACGGCGGAAAGCGCGGGTCACCTGAAACGTGCGCCCTATCCCCAGTTTCGCCACCTGGTTCGACTTGAGTTGCCCGACAGGCCGGCCATTCAGATAGATCTCACCACCATCGGGATTGTAGATACCACCAATGGTGTTAACCAGTGTCGTTTTTCCAGATCCGTTAGGGCCGATCAGGCCCACAAGCTCATTGCCGTCGAGTCGAAATGACACCCCGCTTAGCGCCTGGATGCCGCCGAAGTTCTTTGATAGGTCGCGGATGTCCAATTCCATCAGGCCGACACCTCCTCCCTCAAGCGAGCCTCGGCCTTGGGGCCCAGTCCGAAAAAGCGATCGAATACTGGTGCGATGAGGCCGTTGCGCGCAAAGCGCAGGGTGAGCACCAGCAGAGCACCAAAGATGACCAGCCGCCAGGCCCCGAACTCTCGCAACACCTCCAGACTTACGTGGATAATGACTGCGCCAATCGCAGCGGCGATCAAGCTCTCCACACCGCCGATGATGGCCATGGCGATGACCAGCCCCATCTGCGGCACGACCATGATGTTCGGCGTCAAGATGGTGATGTAGTGGGCGAAGAACGTCCCCGCCAGGCCGGCCATCATACCGGTGACGACAAAAGCCAGAATCTTGTAGCGCACGACGTCCACACCTCGGGCGGCGGCCGCCTCCTCGTCCTCACGAATGGCTCGTAGGAACAGGCCCACGCGAGAGCTTGCCAGCCAGTACATGACCAGCAGGCAAACCAGCAGAATCGCTAACATCGCGTAGTAATATGGGACCCGCGAGATGGTCTCACCGAACAGCGGCGCCACATGCAAACCTTGATCGCCTCGGGTGATGTCAGCCTCGCCTCTGATCAGGGTGCGCAGGATTTCCGAGAAAGCAATGGTGAACAATGCCAGATAGGCTGCTCTGAATCGCAGGACCAGCGCGCCGATGGCCCAGCCGGCCAGACCTGCGACCAGAATCCCCAGGACAATGCCGGCGAGCGGTGGCAGCCCCAGGTACTTTCCCAGTAGCCCGCTGGTATAGCCACCGATTGCCATGAAAGCCATGTGGGCGAAGGAGAACTGACCGGCATAGCCGGCCAGCAGCGCCCAACTGGAGGACAGCAGAGCGTAGAAGTAGGCGATGATGATCACGTGCAGCCAGTAGGTTGGTATCCCCAGCAATTGGATGACGGAGGGGATCAACACGGCCAGCAGCACGGCCACTGCCGCGACAGCCCATTTCACACCGAATCTAACGCCAGCCGTGCCACTCATGTCTCCTCCCTCCCGAAGAATCCCCGCGGCCTAAACAGCAGCACCAGCGCAAAGATGATCAGCCCAAAGACCGTCTTGTAGGTCAGCGCCCGGCTGGGATCGGGGAAGTAGCCGGCGCCCAGACTCTCTACCAGGCCGATGGTCAGGCCTCCCAGGATGCTGCCTGGAATCGAGCCCATTCCACCCAGCACGATGATGATGTAGGAGCGGATGGCCGGCACAGCACCCACGTCTGGCGTCACCGAGAACGTGGGCGCCAGGACTGCGCCGGCCACGCCGGCCAACCCCACCCCCAAACCGAAGGCGATGGTGTTCATCTGCAGCGGGTTGATGCCCACGACGGCTGCTGCGGCCTTGTCCTGGCTCACCGCTCGCAGCGCCTTGCCGATCCATGTCCTGTTGATCACCACCAGCAACAGCACCAACAAGACCAGCGAAATCACACTGGCCGTGAGACGATCAGCGCCGATTCTAACCCCGCCAAGCGACACGGCGCCGGCGAAAAACGAAGTTGGACGGTGAGGATACGGGCCGAACACCGCCAAGGTCAGGTTCTGAAAGAAAAACGACAACCCGAACGTGATTAGAATGGCATATTCATCGGGTCGTTCAATCTGGCCCTGGTGCATCGGCCGTAGCAACAGACGCTCGACAATGATTCCGAGAAAGGCGGCAGCCACACCTGCCACGGGAATGGCCAGGAAAGGATTGATATCCGTAAAAGTGCTCAGCAGAAAGTAGGAGACGTACCCCCCCAGCATGTAGAACTCACCATGCGCAAAGTTAATCACGCTGAGGATGGAAAAGATCAATGTTAATCCCAGCGCCATTAGCGCATAGATGATTCCCATGACCAGTCCGGTTGTGGTCAGGGATAAGAAGTATTGCATTGGAGTATCCTCCAGATCGTCAGATGGAATGAGACCCTCGGGGTCTTGCCGCGCAGATCGGCGAACCCGCCGCAATCACTACTGCGGGCAATCGGAACCCCGATCTGGGACGGAAAACCCTGAGGGTCTCGCGCAGCGGATCAGATCCGCTTGATAGCCGGCTACGGCGAGGTGTAGATTGGGCCGGTGGCGCGCTCGCGTGGATAGACGACGTTGGCATCGCCGGCGCCCTGGTCCACCTCTGTGTACTGCAAGATGTACGTGTTCGGCGTGGGCCACTGGTGCCACATCCAGGCCGGCTCACTGTCCGGCACCGGGTTGTCCGAGGTGTACTCGAACCAGAAATCCCCCATCACACCCGTGTACTGGATGTTCTCCAGCGCCTCAATGATGGCATCGGGGTCGGTGGAACCCGCCTGCTCAATGCCCATGAGCAACAGGTAGGTGGCGTCGTAGGCTGCCATGGCCGAGCCACCGGGTTGATGTTTGTAGCGCTCCTCGAAGCTCTTCATGAAGGTTCCGGTCTTCTCGTTCCAGAGCGCCTCGGGCAAACCAACGTAGGTGAAGAACACGTACTGTCCACAGTCGCCCACGTTCTCCCAGAACTCCGGATACTGAGCGTCAACGCTGGCGTAGTACGCGGTCTCGGCTGTGGGCGCCAGCCCAAGCTCGCAGGCCTGGCGCACCATGCGGGCGTTCCCGATCCCGGTGATAACGCCGGACAGCATGTCGGGCGGATCTTGCGCGATGCGCTGCAGAATCGGCGTGAAGTCCTCAGTGGCAGGATCGGCAAAGATGACTTCGACGTCGGTGATGCCCAACGCCGCCAACTGCTTCTTCCACTCTTCAGACTGGAGATGCCCGTAGTCCGTGTCCTCGACCACGAAGATGATCTTCTCCCAGCCAACCTCCGCGATGTAGTTTGTGGAGATGCTGCTGTAGAACTCAATCGACGGGGCGATGCGGAATATCTCAGGGTAGCCCGAGGCGGTGACCTGGTCGGCCCAGGGCTCAGCAAAGACAACGGGAACGTGGTATTTGTGGGCCACTTCCATCTCGGTCAGGCCCACTCCACTGTGGTACTCACCGGTGAGGCCAACCACGCGGTTCTGTGTGATCAGGCGCTCGGTGACAGCCGTGCCTCGTTCCGGCAAACCCTCGGTGTCGCCGAAGATGAGCTCGACCTGTTTACCGAGCACACCGCCGGCCTCGTTGATCTCGTCCACCGCCATTTCGGCTGCCTGTCGCATCTCCGTGCCGGCCTGGTAGGAACCGGGGGCAGACAGCGGGCCAAATCCGCCGATCAAGATCGTTTCGGCTTCAGCCACGGGTTCGGGAGTAGCCGTGACGACGACTTCTACCTCTACCTCTTTCTCTTGAATGACTTCCTTTTCGACGATGACCGTCGCTTCTTTCTCGACGACGACCGTCTCCTTGACGACTTCCTTCACTACTTGTGGGGTGGGCTGGGCGCAGGCGGCCAGTGTCAGACCGATGACCGCTAGGAGCCCGAACAGCAGAAACCGTTTGTGCTTGAACATTGCTCCTCCTTTTCCTTACAGGGATCTGAGCGAGTTTGAATTGTGGCTCGAGCAAACGTTTTTGTGCCTGATAGAGGTTACCTCGTTATCGCCTTATCACCTCCCTCATACTGTCGATATCACGTCAAAAAGCCGATCAAGTGCTCGCTTCGGCTGTCTCGGGCTGGAAGACGCCCAACCCGGCTGGGGTCCTTGATGACCTGCACCGGTCACCTAAGATGCGGATTGCCAGAGATAGGATAGCTTGTAGGTTTTGAGGATGATGAATGTTTCCGTGCGCCGCATCCCCGGTACGGCCTGTAATTTCTCCAGGAGCGCGATGAGGTGGTCTTGATCGCGACAGAAAACCTCAACCAAAAGATCAAAGGAGCCGGCGGAACGCACGAGGTAGCTAACTTCCTCAAGCCCTCTGATTTCTTGGGCCGCTTTTTCTGTCTGTCCTGGATCGAGGATTACCCCGATGATGGCCGGCGCGCTGAACCCCAGACGGTAGGGGTCTGCAATCCCAACGATGCGCAGAGCGCCAGCCGTAATGAGCTTATTGACCCGATTACGGACCGTGGCTTCTGAGATACCGAGGGACTGGGCGATCTCAGTGTATGGCCGGCGTCCGTCCTCTTGCAGATGCCGGATGACAGCCCGGTCGATGTCGTCCAAAAGGGTTCCCCTTCGAGCCTATCCCGAAACAGTCGGCGCAGCCGTGTCCTGATCCCCGTCGAAGGATGGACGAAGCGGGCGCCCATGCCTGGTTTGAGGACAGGGTTCTAGCGAGCAACTGAGGATTTCGCAGGTGAATACCTCATATTACTACGAAAATCGCAACTTGTCAAGCTTATCTTGCAGCAGAGCGCAGCAAGGTGACCGGCACTTGCGAAATCGGACCAAAAGCGAGCACAACCGTGTCAGTAGAGGCGGTTGTCGAATGAAAACAGGTTTGGAAGTGCCGGTCACCTGAATGCTTGCACCGGGACAAGTGTGGCGGAGAGTAGCCCATGACCGGTTGGGGGAGAGTCGTAGCCGGCGATCCGGGGCTGCCGAAAGGAGGTTGAGCGGACGATGGCGTCGCCAACGTCGCTGCTGACGGCGAGCCAACCAGGGTAGAACGCGGCCCTAACTCTCTTTCGGGCGTTCGTCAAGGGGTGTGTCATCCTCGACTCCAGGCTCCAGCAGACCTTCTTCGTAAATGCGCCGCACGGTCGCCTCGATGTCGGGTTCGCGTACTTCCAAATCGCGGATTCGGTAGCGAGCCGACAGCCGGCCAATCAGCTCCGAGGCGGTGATGGCGCCCCGATCGAAGCGGTACGTCACACGTAGCTTATCTCGCTCAACGACATCGGCGCCATCCACTGTCACTACCTCGTAGTCCTGGGCAAAGTCTACCACCAGTTCCCGCTTCCCGCCAAAGCGATGGCGCAGGGTGTCCAGCTCTCCGTCGAAGAGCAGCCGGCCCCGGTCGATGATCATCACCCGTTCGCACAGCTTCTCCACATCTGACAGGTCGTGGGTGGTGAGCAGCACCGTCGTTCCCCGCTCGCGGTTGATGTGTTGGATGAACTGGCGGATGCGCTCTTTGGCGACCACATCCAGCCCGATGGTCGGCTCATCCAGAAAGAGCAATGCCGGCTCGTGGAGCAGCGCCGCGCAGAGGTCGGCCCGCATGCGCTGCCCCAGCGAGAGGGAGCGCACCGGCGTGCGCAGGAAGGGATCGAGTTCCAGCAGCTCGCGAAAATCCGTCAGATTCTGGCGAAAGCGCCTGGTCGGGATGCGGTAGATGTGCTGCAGCAGGTCTAGAGACTCGATGACCGGCAAGTCCCACCACAGGGTCGTGCGCTGGCCGAACACAGCCCCAATGTTGGCCACATGGGCCTGGCGCTCTTTCCACGGTACGCGACCATTGATCCACAACTCGCCGCCCGAAGGCACCAGCAGCCCGGTGAGCATCTTGATGGTGGTGGATTTGCCGGCGCCGTTCGGACCCAGGTAGCCTACCAGTTCCCCCGGGCGAATCTCGAAGCCGATGCCGTCCACCGCCCGCACCAGGGTATACTCACGCGTCGCGAGATTCCGCAGAGCGCCCCAGAACCCCCGGTGGTGTCTGAAGACCTTGAAGTGTTTTTGTAGGTTGGTGACGGTGATGATGGGTGACATGATTCTCCAGGTTAGATGTTGGATATCGGATATTGGATATTGGGTATTGGGTATTGGTCTGGCAAGTCAATATCCAATATCCAATATCCAATACCCAATATCCAATACCCAACATCCAATCACGATCCCGTACTCTGATAATGCCGAATCCCAAACCGCCAGAAGGCCAGCGCCACGCCCAACACGCCCAGCCCTGCGACGGGTGCCAGGAAGGGGGCGAAGGCCGGCATGTGGAACAGGTCTGGCTTGTCCAGGAAGAAGAGGGCCGGGTAGTAGTTGAGAAAGATGGCCGGCACGACAAATGTGAAGAAACGGCGTATCCAATCCTGGTAGATGTGCATCGGGTAGGAGATCATTTCGTTGCCCCCGTAGGTGAAGATGTTGACCACTTCGATGGACTCCACCGTCCAAAAGGTGATGGTGGAACCGATGATAAACAGCCCGGCAAAGAAGCACACCTGACTGACGACAACCATCGGCAGGTACACGAGTTTCGCGACCGTCCAGTGAATATCCAGCAGCCTGAATGCGATCCCCAGGATGACGCCGCCCTGCGCCACCTGCCCCAGCCGGCGGATGAGCAGTTTGGATCCCAGAACCTGGACGGTGATGTTGATCGGACGGATGAGCAGTTGGTCAAAGCTGCCGCGTCGCACTTGCTGTCCAAAGAATGAAGGATCGAAGCCGCTGAACAGCAGGTCCATCGTGCCAAAGGCTGTCTCTACCATGCCGAACAGGAACGCAACTTCGCCCAGGGTCCAGCCGCCAATGTTCTCGAACCGCTGGAAGATAAGCGCCAGCGTGCCAAACTCCACCGTCGTGATCAGCGCTGTCGCGAACAGATCGAACAGGAAGGCCAGGCGGTATTGGAGCTGCCCGCGAATCTCTACCGAGATCAAGCGCCGATAGATGTCCACGCTGGACCGCATGTCAACCACCCTGAATGACCAACCGGCGCACGCCGGCCCGCAGCACAACCTGGCCGGCCACTACCAGCATGGCAACCCACAGCAACTGTCCCAGTAGCGCCTGGATCAACTCGGGGCCAGACAGCACGCCCAGGTACACTTCCACGACCGTATTCACCGTGTGCGGGAACGGCGTCAGATAGCACAGTCGCACGAACCACTGGGGGAAGTAGCGCAGCGGCATGAGAAACCCCGACAGAAACCACGAGAGGATGAAGAAGAACCGCCCTACACCCAGAGCGTTTGGCGTCCAGAAAGCTGCCAGGTTCACGAGGAAGCGCCACGAAAAACTTACCAGCCAACTGAGCGCCACGGCAACGCCCACAGCCAACCACTGAACTCCACTTTCTGGGGTGGTGATACCGAAGACCACAGCGTAGGCTGCCATGATGGTAAAGCCCCGCATCAGTAACGCAGCGCCGGCGCGCCCCAGGTCCTGCGCCAGCCAGAAGGTGAAGTAGTTCAGCGGCTTCAGCAGATCAGAGGCAATGTCGCCGGTGTAGACCGAGTTCATCACTTCGTACCAGCTAAACATGCTCAGGAGTCCGATAACTGCCTGGCTCAAACCGGTGTAGGTGACTGCGCCGGCCAGCGAGATGCCGGCCACCTCCTGGCGCGCGCCGTACAGGGCCACCAGCACCGCTGCTCGCAGCATGCCGAAGAAAAAGTTCGTCGCCAGGCCGGCCATCGCCGCTGCCCGGTAGGTCAGTTGCCGTTGGAAGGAAAGCTTGCTGAGTTCCCAGAACAGGCGCATGGCACACGTGATCAGTGATCAGTGATCAGTAAACAGTGATCAGTAACTTGACAGTGGTAATTTGTACGTCGTTATTCTAGGGTGTTCGTACCCCTCTGTCAATCGCCTTGCATCCAGGGCTTCAGCCTCCCCGTCTATCTCGACTTGTGGGGCTGCACTGCCCCCTCTGTCTGTTTCACTTCCTCCCACAACTGGTCCATCTCCCCCAAGGACATCTTCTCAAACACCAGCCCCCGCTCGCCGGCCAGCCGGCGCATGGACTCGAAACGCTCCACGAAGCGGTAGTTGGCAGTCCGCAGGGCGCTTTCGGCGTCCACGCCCAGCCAGCGCGCCAGGTTCACCAGGCTGAACAACACGTCGCCCAATTCAGGTTCTCGCTGGAGTTCGCCGGCCTCTCGCAGCTCCTCCAGTTCCTCCTGCACCTTGTCCCACACCCCTTCGACCGCCGGCCACTCGAACCCCAGGCGCACCGCCCGCCCCTGGATCTCGTGCGCGCGGGCCAGTGCCGGCAGGGCAGCCGAAACGCCGTCGAACGGCCCCTGTCCCAGCGGTTCTTCACCTCGCTCAGCGGCTTTGAGTTCCTCCCAGTTGCGCGCTACCTCACGGCTGTCAATCACATTTGTGTCGCCGAATACGTGGGGATGCCGGCGCACCAGCTTCTCGATGACGCCGGCCACCACCTGGGGCAACGTGAAATCGCCGGCCTCCGCCGCCATCTGAATATGAAACAGCGCCAGCATCAGGAGATCGCCCAACTCCTCGCGCAGTTTGCCCATGTCGCCGGCGTCGATGGCCTCCAGCACCTCGTAGGTCTCTTCCAGAAGGTTGTGCCGCATGGTTTCGGGCGTCTGCTCTCGGTCCCAGGGACAGCCTTCGGGTGAGCGCAGGTGAGCCAGGATGTCTTGCAGGGCCGCGACAGACGCGCGGTTCTCAACTGGTGGCACGTACAGCGTCATCCAGTCGTCGAAGGCCGACCGATGATCCAGTTCGTGAAGCCGACACGTCCTGACCTCAATGTGAGGCGCGCTGGCACTGGACACGACCGTCACCTCGTGCTCCGGCGCGTAGGCTTTCAGCAAAGTCAACTTCACATCGGACGCCAGATGCCGGCTGTACAGTTGTGGCACAATCAGTGGCAGGTCCACATTCACAACAGGATGGTACTGCATTGCCAGAATCTGGTCATCGACGATCTGGAGGCCGGCGTCGAAGGGGTCCAAACCCAGCGCGGCCAGCATGGGTTCGATGAAGCTGACGCCGGCTACGACGTGAGTAGACAGGCCCTCCCGCTGTGCACGCTCCAGGATGAACAGTACAGCGGTTTCGCCAACCAGCGGATGGCCCGGCACGGCGTACACCACGCCGCTGTCGCGCCGGCCCAGCTCGATGACGCGGTCAGCGATGGCAGTGTAGACGTCCGCGAGGGTTTCGTGCGCCTCGTAGAGGTGGTCGAAGTTGTGATACGTGGGACCGGCGGGCAGGCCATCGATAACTGAGTGCCGGCGGGTTCGCAGCCAGACTTCGCCAGCGTCCGTGAGAACCTGCCATGCTTCGCGAGTCAGTAGTTGCGGGTCGCCGGGACCCAGTCCGACAATCGTGATGTCTGTAGACAAGGTTTGCTCCTTATATCGTGCCCAGTAATCAGTAACCAGTAATCAGTGATCAGTGATCGGAAAACCACTGAATACTGGTTACTGATTACTGATCACTGATTACTGGGACGTTTGACTTTTCGCATATGATTAGGGTATAATGCAAACAACGCGGGTGTAGCTCAGGGGTAGAGCATCTGCTTCCCAAGCAGAGGGCCGTGGGTTCGAATCCCATCACCCGCTTTTTCATTGCTCTCGCATCTGGTAGAAGCCCTGGAATGGGCTTTTTTGCTGTATCGTCTCGTCCAGAGGAGATCTCTTTGCACGGTATCGAACAACAGATCGTTCAGTTTCTGGAAACACTGTTTCATGCGATGGGGTGGCCCGGCGTTGTTGTGATCATGGCGCTGGAAAGCGCCAACATCCCGATCCCCAGCGAGGTCACGATGCCACTGGCCGGCTGGATGCTGGCGGAGGCCCAGGGCCGGTCTGAGTGGTACGCGCTCCTGGCCGGCGGGTTCTACGGGGCGCTGGGCTGTACCATCGGGTCCATTGCATCCTATTACCTGGGCGCGTATGGTGGCCGGCCTCTCCTGGAGAAATAC
Source organism: Anaerolineae bacterium (assembly GCA_046756905.1). Taxonomy (GTDB): domain Bacteria; phylum Chloroflexota; class Anaerolineae; order Epilineales; family JAANWY01; genus JBHHTZ01. The sequence continues at coordinate 16,513 of JBHHXF010000020.1, forward strand.
GGTCGTTACCTCCTCATTTCGGACCACGACATCGACTGGGCGGATCGGTGGTTTGAGCGCTGGGGCGAAGTGACGGCGTTTTTCTCCCGCCTGCTGCCCATCGTTCGAACATTTATTTCGCTGCCGGCCGGCATCGCACGAATGCCCATCTGGCGATTCACAATCTACTCGTTTGTCGGCTCGTTCATCTGGTGCGCTGCGCTGGCCTGGGGCGGCTATCAGTTCGGTTCACGCTGGGAAGAACTGCGCGAGATGATGCGACCCTTTGACATTCCCATCGCGATTGCTCTCCTGGGGCTGTTTGGCTGGTTCTTGAAGCGTCATATCGACCGGGCCCGAAAACCTGCGCTAGAGAGCCGGGGTGTCAGGGAGCAGGGGTGAGCCGCTCGGCCGAGCCTTGCTCCTGGTCCTCGACGTTTGGTTCCAACCCCCGACTCGCCTCCAAGTATAATCGTTTAGAGACGAAATACAAACATTGGCGGATCCTATGCTGATGAAAGGAGCCGTGTGAACAATCGGGCCACGCTCAGGGCTGCCCTGAGCAACTCCAACTTTCGGGGCTTGTGGATTGGCCTGCTGGTGTCGCAGGTGGGGGATAGCTTCATGCTCATCGCGACACTGGACGTTATTCAGCGCCTGACGGACTCGTCGCTGGCCCTGGGGGCGATGGGGGTCTCCATAGGGTTGCCCACGCTCCTGTTCGGGCTGATTGCCGGCGTCTTTGTCGATCGCCTGGACCGCAAACTCGCTATGATCGTCTCGGATATCGTGCGGGGCCTGGCGGTACTTGTCCTCCTCGCGGTCCACACTTCGGATCAGATCTGGGTCTTTTTCGTGGTCGGCTTCGTGATGGGCAGTATGGGTATCTTCTTCGCCCCGGCCCGCAACGCTGTGCTCCCCAACATTGTGGGCGAAGAGATGTTGCTGCCGGCCAACACCCTGGTCCAGGGCACACAGGTCATCTCCATGGTCCTGGGCCCAACACTGGCCGGCCTGGTTGTGGGATGGTTCGGGACCTCCTTCGCCTTCGCCTTCGATTCCGCTACCTTTTTTGTCTCTGCGGCCGCCATAGCAACCATCTCCATCACGCAGAAGCGCGCCGACAACGAGAAAGCATCGGTCGAAGTCGTCTGGGCGCAACTCAAAGAGGGTCTCACCTTCATTCGCCGCAGCCGGACCATTCTCAACGTCAGCGTCACAGCCGGCGTGGCGATGCTGGGCCTGGGCTCGATCATCGTACTGGGTGTGCGCTACCTGAATCAAGAGCTGGGAATCGGCTCGACCGGCTTCGGGTTTCTGGTGTCCGTGTTGGGCATCGGCATGGTAGCCGGCGGTCTCCTGGTCGGTAACTATGCCAGTCGGGTGCAGACTAGTCTGGTGGTCAGTGGGGGCATGGGCATGCTGGGCTTGGCTCTGCTGGGGTTCGCCCTGGCGCCCGACTTCACGCTGGTGCTGGTAATGGCTTTTGTAATTGGCGCTTGTATGGTGGCCTCTCGTGCGGCTATTGCAGCTCTACTACAGGCCATCGTGCCGGACGAAAAACGTGGCCGCGTGGAGAGCGCCGTAAACACCATGATCAGCGCCGCGACGACGCTTTCCATGGGCGTGGCCGGCTTCCTGGGGGATCTGCTGGGTCTGCGCACCGTCTTCGCGCTAGCAGGCATAATCACGCTATCATCGGCCGGCATGGCCTTCTACGCTCTGCGCACCCCCGAGGTTGTGCCCGAGAGAACGTGGCAGGCTGAGTCTGCTCCAACACATCCGGAGGTGACAGAAGATCGATCGGATATCTCGGAGGTCGAAACCGGGGGACGTCAGCCGGCAGGCTGAGGGGCGCATTTAGAAGTTGGGGGACCCCGATGAAAGGGCACGTCTAGCGCCGGTCG
>JBHHXF010000021.1:0-18333 GCA_046756905.1 Anaerolineae bacterium
TTATTTTCTCAAACTTCATCAGTCGTCCACACTGGAGCCAAAGCGACTGAAGTCGCAACTACGAACCCTGCTATGAGGAGGACCGGAGGATGACTGAACGAACAGCCCATCGCGAGAGGGAAGTCCTGGCCCCATTGAGAGCCAGGCCCTTCGGCACGGCCCTTCGGCAAGCTCAGGAAAGGGCTCAGGACAGGCTTGCGATACGGAGTGGAGTTGGGGAGCATCAGCGAGATCCGCGCATCGCGCCGCGGGCGCCGGTGCTGGAGGCGATGGCAAGCCAGATGCCCCCCAACGCCTTCGCTGACTACGTGCTGCTGGTCATCCCGCATTTCCTGAAGGACCTGCCGCCGTTCGTGGACCAACTCGAAGCTCTGGGGATGACGCGAGGGAACGCCTTCTTCGTGCCGGTGTACTACTCTTGTCGTGAGTACGTTCAGCACGCTCTTGAGCAAGAGGGTTGGCAGGTGTCCGCCGCACGAGCTTTCGGGCCGGCCTTCAAACGGACCGTCCGTTCGGCGCTGATCGAAGCCCTGAACCGGGCAGCCAGCACCCGTCGCCGGCTGCTTCTTCTGGAGGACGGCGGCTACGCCGCCCCCATGCTCCTGCGGGAGTTCGCCGACCGTCTGCACCTCGTGGCCGGGGCGGTCGAGCAGACCTCCAACGGCTGCTGGCGCGATGAAGACGCGGTGGCCGACTTCGAAGCCACCCATCAGCGTCCGGCGCCGTTCCCCATCGTCACGGTGGGGGAGTGCTCGCTCAAGAAAGTCGTGGAGGCGCCGGCAGTGGCCGATGCCGTTCTCCAGAGCGCCGAGCGTCTGCTGATGCGGGACCACAAGGGTCTGCGGGGCAAGCGGGTGGCGGTTATGGGCTTCGGCGCTGTGGGCAGCCGGGTGGCGGAAGCCGTCCGGGTTCGGGGAGTGCAGGTGGGCGTCTTTGATCGGGATCATCAGAAGCTGGTGGCAGCTCGCAATCAGGGATTTGAGGTTCCCAGCCTGCGCCTGGTAGATGTCACAGACGATCACGGGCGTCCGGTGGCATGCCGGCTCGATGCGCTACCACGGGAGATCAGGAGCAGGCTGGAGTCGGGTGGGCCGGCGTTGTGGCCTGTCCCGGCCCAGGGGCAGGGGCGCCGCATCTGGCCCAGGCTGGAGCCTGATTTGTCGAGCTTTGTTGGCCGGCATTCGCTGATCCTGGGAACTTCGGGTCACTGCTCAGTCGGGGTGGAGCTGATCGCCGCACTGCAACACGACACCTACCTGGCGAGTTGCTCATCCAAGCGGCTGGAAATCGACGTCGAGGCGCTGGAGGCCCAGGCTATCGCGGTCGAACGGGTAGCCGGCGTGGGTACGCGGTACGTGCTGCCCGGCATGGGCAACCGAAATCGGGTTGTCACGCTTCTCGGCGATGGTTTCCCCATCAACTTCTGGGGCGATGACGCGGAAAGCATTCCCACGGAGCACATCGAGTTCGTGTGGGCGCTGATGCTGCACGAGCTGGCCCGGATTGCCGGCGGTGCCAACCGGCAGACAGGTCTGTGCGCCCCGGACCCCTGGGCAGCAGAGCGGGTGGCGCTGTTGTATTTGCAGTCCAGTAGTCGATAGTCAGAATCTTCGCTCGTGGCGGAGGACACTCCGCCACCTGGACGGGGACTGTCGCCCCCTTGGAGCAGACATGTTGTACGAGGAGGCAACAATCATGGCAGAGAGCACGATCATTGGGCTTGACGAGGTTGAGCCGAGAGATGGCTATTGCGGGGCCATCTTCGAGCTGATCAAACCGTACAATTCCGAGGCGGAGCGGTTGAGCTGTGTGTTGGTGGAAGTGGCTCCAGGTGCACGGTCCAGACCACACCGGCACATCACGGGCGAGGAGATCTACTTCGTGGTGTCCGGAACGGGGGTTGTGCACCTGGGGAATCACACACAGACGATTTCTCCAGGACACGTGGTTCACATCCCGCCGGGAGTCCGGCACGTGGTAGAGAATGACTCCTCCACGTCCCTGCGACTGCTCGTTGTGAACGCTCCCCCTTACCAGGCCGAGGACATTATCTTCGTAAGGAGGTGAATCATGAAGCCGGCGTACACTATCCGCCAGATTGAGGACTGTTCTTCGCTGGAGGAGGCCGTCCAGTGCTTGATGGACGAGCTGAGCACCAGCCGGGATGTTTACCCTCAGTTCCATCGGCTGCCGCCACACCAGGGGTTCCCTATTCATCGGCACTTCACGACTAACGAGTGGACGGTCGTCTACGACGCCGAGTGCGATTTCGTGACCCGCACGGGAAGCGTGGACATCCAATCCTTCAACCAGGCCGTTGTCATTCACATCCCCATAGGCATCTGCCACACGATTCGCAGCAAGGCATCTGCACTCAGGTACGTGGTGGTCAAGGATGGACCGGATGACTTCAATCTCTGTTGACCGGGCGAGGCTGACGGAATCAAGGTGACACATATCGGGTCAGGGGACCCGAGCTCACCACAACATATGGATAGCCCGGGTCTCCCGACCCGGTTTTTCAACAGAGTCATACAAACGGGACTTCTGCATTTCGCAGAAGCCCCGTCGCGTGACTTGCTTGACAATGTCAAAATGTCAAATTCCGTCCGCTGTCATTGCGAGTTGGCCCATGACGCCGTGGCGTCACTCATAAGGCAATGACACCGTTCAGGACGATGTCATTAGTAGGAGCGAAGCGACGAAGCAATCTCCTACGTTGTTTTCGTGAGCGACGGTGGAGATTGCTTCGCGGAGTTCATCCTGAGGCACCGAAGGGCTCGCAATGACATATGCCGATAGGTCTGGACATCGAATTTAACCAATGTCGAGCTTGAGAAGAGCATTGGAATGGTACTACGGCTACTCTAGCGCGGTTTCAACCGTCAGCAGGAACTGAAATCGTTTACAACAATCGTCACTTTTGAGTGTGACCCGTCGGCACGTTTATTCCCTCAAGATTGGGGGAAGTTGGCACATTCGGTCCTGAAAGGGCTTGACAAACGCATTGAAACCGATTACAATAGAGGGCAGTACCCTCTACGCACTATTACCTCTCAACACGAAAGTGTATCGTTGCAGGAACAGACCAACATCTGTGAAATCGATTACAGGGATGATGTAAGAACCTTCGATGAGCGACTGAATCAGAGTCATGGCTGATTGATAAACCGATGGCGAGCATCAAAGACGTCGCCCGTCGAGCCGACGTCTCCAGTGCCACTGTGTCACGCGTGTTGGCAGACAAGCCACACGTCCGGCCGGAACTGCGTGAGCGTGTCTGGGAAGCTGTAGAAGCGTTGGGCTACCAGCCCAGTCGCGTCGCACGCAGCCTGCGCGCAAAACAGTCCAAGATCATTGGACTCATTATTTCTGACATCCAAAACCCCTTTTTTACCTCCATCGTGCGCGCCGTCGAGGATGCGGCATATGAGCGAGGGTTCAGCATCTTCCTGTGCAACTCCGATGAAGACCCGCAGAAGGAACAGATGTACCTCGATCTAATGCGCGCCGAAAACGTTGCCGGGATCATCGCATCTCCCACGCGAGAAACCACCGACTGTTTCCAGGATGTTCTCGATGATGAAATCCCGGTCGTCGAGATTGACCGGCGCACTCCCAACGTTGAAACCGATACGGTTCTGGTCAACAATGTCGAGGCGGCGTACAACCTCGTCAGCCATCTAATCTCCGACGGCCATAAGTGGATTGGGGCCGTTGTTGGAGTTTCAGATGCCACCACGGGACGGGAACGGATGGAAGGATATGTTCGGGCGCTGACTGCCCATGGGATTGAGGTGTTGCCCGAGTTGACGATCCAGATGCTTCCCAAGGAAAAACAGGGGTATGAAGCCACTGAGAAGTTGCTTCAGTTGCCAGATCCCCCCACGGCCATCTTCACCGGCAACAATCTGCTGACAATCGGTGCGCTCAAAGCGATTCAAGCTCGAAACTTCACGATTCCCGATGACGTGGCGCTGGCCGGCTTCGACGAGATGCGATGGGCATCGCTCGTGAGGCCAGGCTTGACCGTCGTTGAGCAGCCAACGTATGAATTGGGCCGAACCGCTGCCGAGCTGTTGCTCAAGCGTCTCGAAGACCCTGCCCGCTCAATACGCGAGGTAATCCTCAAGGGCAAGCTTATCGTCCGGCAATCTTGTGCCCGCCACGACCACAAACGCGAGGAGGTGGTGCCGCTAAGGTTGAAGCAACAAAGTCTCAAAGGTTGAGACACGAAAAGTATTGACCATCAGTGTTGCTGAACATTCTCATCGATACACACAGGAGGAGAATCTCATGAAATCCAAACTCTTGATGATCGCAGCATTGCTCGTGATCGTCACACTGTCCGCCGTCGGATGTGCTGCACCGACCCCCGAGGTTCGAGTTGAAGAGAAAATCGTCGAGAAAGAGGTCATCGTTACCGCCGCACCTGAGGCAAAGCCCTACGAGGGCGTAGAGGTCAACATAATCACCTTCACCGGCCCCCAGATCGCTGAACCGCTCCAGCGGCGCGGTCCTGACTTCGAGGCCTTGACCGGTGCGAAGATCAACGTGGTCATCGTCCCCTTCAGCGATCTGTACCAGAAGATACTAACCGACCTGGCGACAGGGACGAACGCCTTCGATGCGGGCGTGTTCGCACCGCAGTGGATGGTTGACTACATCGTCCCCGGCTACCTGGAAGATCTGACCGACCGGGTAGCCGCCGACGCGGCGCTGGAATGGGCGGATATCGCGCCCTTCTTCCGCGACTTCAGTGCCACCTATGAGGGCCGTATCTACACCATCCCGCTCGACGGCGACTTCCAGATGGTGTACTATCGCAGCGACCTTCTGGAGCAGGAGGGCCTGCAAGCACCGGAGACGTGGGACGACTACCTCAACATCGCCAAGACCTTCCACGGCAAGGACCTCAACGGGGATGGCGACCCGGACTATGGATCGTGCATTTCCAAGAAGCGCGCCGCTCAGGCCTACTGGGCAATCTGGTCGGTAGCTGGCGGGTTCCTGCAAAGCCAGGGTACGTCTCAGGGGTCCTTCTTCGACACCGAGACGATGGAGCCCTTGGTTAACAACGAGGCCTTTGCCGCTGTCCTGGACGTCTACAGCGAGACTACCAATTTTGGCCCGCCGGACGAGCTGAATCTCGACGTGGGTGACACCCGCGGTCTCTTCACCTCTGGCCGTTGTGCCCTCTCTATTGACTGGGGAGACATTGGTACCCTGGCCATTGATCCGGAGACCTCGGTGGTGCAGGACAAGGTTGGTGCCGTCATCTTGCCCGGCACAACCCGCGTGCTTGACCGGGCCACCGGCAAGCTGGAGGACTGCGATGAGGAGACCTGTCCCTACGCCATCAACGGGGTGAACCACGCACCGTTCGCGGCCTTCGGTGGTTGGTCGGGCGGAATCAATGCCGCTGCCCCTGATATTGTCAAGGACGCGGCCTACGACTTCTTCTCCTACATGGCCCAGCCAGCACAGGCCAACGTGGACGTCACCATCGGCATTACGGGGTTCAACCCCTATCGCACTTCACAGTTCCTGAATCGCCAGGCATGGGTGGAGGCGGGGATGAGCCCCAAAGCGGCTAGCGACTACCTCGGCGCCATCGAATCGAGCCTGGCCAGCCCGAATATGGTGCTGGACCTGCGCATCCCACAGAACCAGCGTTACCAGCAGGTCGTGCTCGACCAGGCCATCAGCCAGTTCCTGGCCGGCGAACTCTCCAAAGAGCAGACCATGCAGCAGATTTACGATGGCTGGGAGGAGATCACCGAAGAGCTCGGCCGCGAGGAGCAACTTGAAGCCTACCGTGGCACGCTCGGTGTCACCCGGTAGATCCAGGTCATTCGCATGACCGCATGAACCATAAACCCAAGGCCCGACCCAGCCAGGGCCGGGCCTTGGGGCCTCCTCTCAATCCCTATGATAGGTAGGACAGACCAATGCAAGTTGAACGACAGCCTCAGGACCCAGCCCGGCCTGGGGTGATCCTTGAGGCAGCTCTCCCTCTGAACGGCCGCCGGCATCGGCTGAGCACACAGGCGGAACGTCTGGCCAGCCACGTATTCATCTGGCCTTCCATCCTGGTCGTGCTCCTGCTCGCTATCTTCCCGCTAGCCCTCTCGCTTTATCTATCGCTGTCGCGCTTCAAGTTCGTCAAGGGCGGGTTCGAGATCAAGTTCGTGGGGCTGGCCAACTATCGCAAACTGCTCGCTGGCAGCGAGAAAACGCATTTCCTGGGCCTGATGGCTGATCCTTCACCCCTTGGGTGGCTCATGTTTGCGGTGGCAATTGCGCTCATGATCTGGGGCCTCGTGCGCTATGCTCGCAGCCAGGGGTCTTCTGCCCTGGGATTGTCCTTGCGCGGCGTGGTGGCAGTGGTGATGGGCCTGGGTGTCTGGCTCCTGGTGCGGACGCTTAGCACCGCTGGCCGGCCGGGAACGCTGGTCATCACCTGGATCTACGTGTTTGTCGGGATCGCCGTTCAATACGCCCTTGGGCTTGGCCTGGCGCTGCTGGCCACGCAACGCCTCCCCGGTCGCCGTTTTTTCCGAGTCGTCTACTTGCTGCCGATGATGATTACGCCGGTGGGCGTAGCCTATATGTTCCGCATGTTGGCCGATACCGACAAGGGACCGTTCCAGCCCATCTGGCAGGCGTTGGGGCTGGGGCTCTACTCGTGGGTCACCGACCCGTGGGGCGCACGCGCAGCGGTGATGATCGGCGACATCTGGCAATGGACGCCCTTCATGTTCATTGTGCTGCTGGCTGCCCTGGAGGGCCAATCGGTAGAACTCATTGAAGCTGCCCTGGTAGACGGGGCCAACCGCTGGCAGATTTTCCGGCATATTACCTTGCCACAGATCATGCCAGTCAGCACAACCCTGATTCTGATTCGGATGATTGAGGCCTTTAAGATCGTGGACTTGCCGAACGTGCTGACGAACGGCGGGCCGGGTACAGCGACAGAGTCGCTGACGCTGCAGGCTTTCTTCTCCTGGCGCACCCTTGATCTGGGTGGATCGGCGGCGATTGCCTACATTCTGTTATTCGTCGTCACGTTTCTCGGGATCTCGTATGTCAGTCTGATTCGTCCGCAGGCAGCGGAGGTATGACCGAAGTGATTAGGAACTTCTTTCACAGCAAGTCGACTTTTTCTCCATCTCCCTTTGGGATGCTGTTGTCGTACGTGGCGCTGGGGTTCTGGGCCATCGTTGTGCTGTTCCCACTGTATTGGCTGGTTGTCACCTCACTGAAATTGCCGATCGATGTAAATACGGGTCCGTTCTACGTACCGTTTGTCGATTTCCAACCGTCGCTGCACGCCTGGGACTACATCCTGGTGGGTGACCTGAGCAACGATACCATTCGGCCATACATCAACACCGTTGTGGTCGCTCTCACCAGTGCCTCGCTGGCCCTGCTGCTCGGGACGACGGCCGCCTATGGCCTGACTCGCTTCCAGTATCGGCCCCGCATCGGCGCGATCCTGATGTTCATCGGCTGTCTGGTGCTAGTCATCGTTGCTATGAATCTGGGAGCTCCCTGGCAGATCGCCGTGGTTGCTGGCATTGCCCTCTTCATTCTGTCGCTGCAAACGATTGGTAAGCGCTTTAAGCGATCGCTGGGTAACAACGATATTGCCTTCTGGTTGATCTCCCAGCGCATGCTGCCCCCGGTTGCAGTGGTGATTCCCATCTATGTCCTGTTCCAACGGCTGCATCTGCTGGATACCCGGACTGCCCTGATTGTGACCTACGTGGCTACCAATCTGCCGATTGTGATCTGGCTGATGCGAGACTACTTCCAGACGATTCCGCTGGAACTGGAAGAGTGCGCGGCCATTGACGGCGCGTCGCGGTATCGGATTTTCTGGTCCATTGTGCTGCCCCTTTCGGTGCCTGGCCTCGTCGCCACCTTCCTTTTCGTGCTGGTCTTCGCCTGGAACGAGTACTTGCTAGCCCTGTTTCTTTCGGGCGCGGACTCTCAGACGATGCCACTGTCGGTGGCGGCCCAAAACGCAACGCGGGGGCCCCAATGGTGGTACATGTCTGTGCTGATTCTGATCATGATCATCCCGGTCATTATCATGGCCATTCTCCTGGAACGTTACATCGCACGCGGATTGCTGGTTGGCGCAATTAAAGGCTGATAGCTGATAGCCGATGGCTGATAGCGAATGGTCGGTTGCAAGCTGTAAGCCGCAATCAGCTATCTGCAATCAGCCAAAATGGGAGGAGCACTGTGGCTCGTGGCCCTTATATACTTGCTCACGATCTGGGCACGACAGGGAATAAGGCAACTCTGTTTGATGCCGCTGGGGCAATGGTGGCTTCCACTGTGGAGACCTACGCCACGGCTTATCCGCATCTCAATTGGGCGGAACAGGACCCGGCCGACTGGCAGCGGGCCGTTCTCAATTCCACCCGCGCCTTGCTCGCCCGGAGCTCGATCCAGGCCGGCCAAGTTGCCGCCATCAGCTTCAGCGGGCACATGCAGGGTGCGGTGTTCGTGGACCGGGCCGGCGTTCCACTGCGCCCCGCCATCATCTGGGCCGACCAGCGAGCAACCGCCCAGGCCGACCTGATCTGCCGGCTGTGTGGCGAAGAAGCCGTCTACCGCCGGACCGGGCATCGAGTGAGTCCGGCCTACACTGCCGCCAAGCTTCTCTGGGTCAAAGAGCACCAGCCCGAGATATACCGCCAGACGTACAAAGTCTTGCAGGCCAAAGACTACGCCGTCTTTCTGCTGACTGGGACCTTTGCCACCGATTACTCCGATGCCTCCGGTACCCAGGTCTTCGATCTCCAAGAGCGCCGCTGGTGCGATGATGTGTTGCAAACATTGGGGCTTCGGGCCTCTCTGTTCCCCAATGCGCACCCCTCTACAACCGTCGTCGGTACGCTGACCGACGAAGCAGCGGCCGCCACCGGACTCGTGGTCGGCACGCCGGTCGTCATCGGCGGAGGTGATGGGGCTTGCGCCACGGTGGGAGCCGGCTCTGTACGCGAGGGCGACGCCTACAACTACATCGGCTCTTCTTCGTGGATCGCCCTGACCACGCGTCGCCCGATCTTTGACCCCCAGCGCCGTACCTTCACCTTTGCGCATCTCGATCCCGATCTCTATTTTCCCATCGGCACGATGCAGGCAGCCGGCGGCGCCCGAGACTGGCTGCTGCGAATCCTGGGGGATGAGGATGACGGGCTGACCGATGCAGCGGCTGAGGTTCCACCGGGCTCCCAGGGACTCCTCTTCCTGCCCTACCTGTTGGGCGAGCGTAGTCCTCACTGGAACCCCCGCGCACGGGCGGCTTTCGTCGGGCTGGCGATGCCGCACGGGCGGGCGGAACTGGCGCGCGCGGTCCTTGAGGGGGTGGCCTTCAATCTCAAGCTCATTCTCGACACGTTGGTGTCGCAAGGGGTAAAGGTCGATGCCATGCGCTTGATCGGCGGCGGCGCCCGCAGTGCGGTCTGGCGTCAGATACTGGCCGACGTCTACAACTTGCCCATCCTGCGTCTCAGCCTGGATGCCGAGGCGACGGCGCTGGGCGCGGCCATTGCCGGCGGGATTGGCGCCGGCATCTTCCCTGATTTCGATGTGGTGCGTGACATCATCCCAGTCACACCGGCTGAGCAACCCGACCCGGCACGTCATGCGCACTACCAGACACTGTACAAGTTGTTCCGGCAAACCTATGCTGCACTGGAGCCCATCTACGAACGACTGGCAATGCTGCCGGATATGGCCGGCGTTTGATTTGACTTGAATTCGCGTTATCCAGTCGTTGGGAATCGTCACTTCGACAGGCTCAGCCGGGTCTCGCTAACCCAGATAGCGTTTCAAGCCTGTCGAGGGGAGTATCTCCCACAACTGTTCGCTTGACAATTGTACGCCAATGGCGTACAATTCGTGTATCAGAAAGAAGCAGTGCCGACGATACATTATGGTCATCATCGAAACCTCAGTTTTTACGCGGCAAGTGGAAAGGCTGCTGACCGACGACGAGTACCAGCAACTGCAGGTGGTGTTAGCCCAACGCCCTGACATGGGACCAGTCATTGTGGGAGGTGGCGGCCTGCGCAAAGTGCGCTGGAGGGCAAGAGGTCAAGGCAAACGCGGTGGAGTACGGGTCATCTATTACTGGGCGGTGAAGCAAGATCAGCTACTTATGCTCCTGATATATTCCAAAAGCAAACAGGATGATCTGTCACCTGATCAACTCAAAGTCCTGAAGAAGATTGTCGAGGAGGAATATCCATGAATGAAGAGTTGTTCAATGAACTGGTGGAGAGTGTGCGTGAGGGAGGTGCAATCCTGCGAGGGGAAATTGAGCCGTCGCGTACTTTTGTCATGGATGGACCAGATGTGAAGCGGATTCGTACGAACTACAACTTGACACAGACCGAGTTTGCATCCTTGCTCGGTATCAGCGTGAAAACCCTGCGAAATTGGGAGCAAGGGCGACGAACCCCACGTGGGCCGGCGCGGGTTCTACTGCTCATAGCAGAAAGTCACCCAGAGGCCGTATGGGATGTGGTTCGTCCAACCGTTCGTCAGATTCAAAGCTAATATTCACCGAGGAAGAAAGTTAGGAATGCTCTGGGAAACCACAATCCAACTACAACCTCAATTCTTCGGCGAAGCCAAGAAGCTGTTGGCTGAGTACGAAGGCCTGGAAGCACACACATTTCGCTACCGGAGCGGTGTTTGTGCCTTACGCCTCATCAATCAGGTGGGCGAAATCACCGTGCTCCCCTTTCAGGGTCAGCAAATCTGGCACGCGGAGTTCAATGGGCGAGTGCTGACCATGAAGTCCATGTTCGAGGAGCCCCGTCCGACCACAGAGTACCTGCATACCTACGGCGCATTCCTGGTCCATTGTGGAGCCACAGCCATGGGCGTTCCCGGTCCTGATGACACCCATCTCCTGCACGGAGAACTGCCCAACGCTCCCTATCAGACGGCCGCATTAATCATCGGCCAGGACGAAAATGGCCCGTACATGGGCGTGAGCGGCACGTATCAGTATACCGTGGCGTTCAACCACAACTACGTGGCTCAGCCGGCGGTGAAGCTCTACGCCGCATCCACCCGGCTACCCATCTCGATGTCCATCCAGAACCTGAAGCAGTCGGAGATGGAGTTGATGTACCTGGCTCACGTCAATTTCCGGCCGGTCGACAATGGCCGGCTGGTTTACAGCGCCCCCTGTACGCCGGAGCACGTGCGTGTGCGAACCAGCATCCCGTCTCACGTTCACCCGCCGGCCGGCTACGTCGAATTCCTCGAAACGCTGAAACAACACCCCGAGCATCACAACGTGCTCGAACCAGGCCTGGCGTTCGATCCAGAAGCCGTTTTCTTCATCGACTACCTCGCCGACGAAGCCGGCTGGGCCCACAGCATGCAAATCCATCCTGATGGCTCCGCCGACTTCATCAGCCATCGACCCGCCGAGCTCGACCATGGGATACGCTGGATCTGCCGCACAGTCGACCAGGATGCGCTCGGGATCGTCCTTCCTGCCACGGCTGAACCGGAAGGCTATCTGGCCGAAAAGGCGAAAGGGAACATCAAGGTGATCCCGGCAGGGGGCGAGTTTCGCTGTGAGCTGGAGGCGGGCACTTTGACACTTGCTGAAGCGCAGCAACTGGAAGACAAGATCAACCAAATCATTGGAGATTAAAGATTGGAGATTAGAGATTAGAGATTGGAGATTGCGTATCTCTGCTTGCCAAGCCAATCTCCAGTCTCCAATCTCTAATCTCTAACAGTAGTGGAGAGTATACGATGAACAAATACGCACTGGGACTTGATTTCGGCACGGAATCCGCAAGAGCCGTACTGGTAGATGTGGCTTCCGGCGAAATCGTCGCCACGGCCGTCGAGCCGTATCCCGACGGCGTGATCGATGAGGCATTGCCGGATAGCTCTGTGACGCTTGCCCCCGACTGGGCATTGCAGAACTCGGCGGACTGGCTGACAACTCTGGAAGCCACGGTGAAAGCTGTGCTGGCCGAGAGTGGCGCCACTGCACAGGATGTCGTCGGCGTCGGTATCGATTTTACCGCCTGTACGATTCTGCCTGCCATCGCCGGCACACCTTTGCATACGCTCGAAGCGTATCGAGACCGTCCTCACGCCTGGGTAAAGCTCTGGAAACATCACGCAGCCCAGCCCCAGGCTGATCGGGTGAACGAGCTTGCCTCGGAAAGGGGTGAGTCGTGGCTCGCACGCTACGGCGGCAAAATCTCCTCGGAATGGCTGATCCCGAAGGCCCTGCAAATGCTGGAAGAGGACCCGGAGATTTACACCACCGCCGACCGGATTGTCGAAGGCGGTGACTGGGTCGTCTGGCAGTTGACCGGCGAACTGGCCCGCAACGCGTGCGCTGCCGGCTACAAAGCCACGTGGCACAAATCCGATGGCTTTCCCTCCGCCGATTTCCTGGCGGCACTTCACCCGGACCTGGCTCATCTCTATCGTGAAAAGGTGCAGGGGTCGATCGTCGCGCCGGGCCGGCGGGTTGGCGGTTTGCGCGATGAGTGGGCCGGGCGTTTGGGGCTCGCCGCCGGCACACCCGTCGCGGCACCGATCATCGATGCCCATGCCGCGGTGCCGGGAGGAGGTGTCACCGGTTCGGGAACCATGTATGTGATCATGGGCACCTCCACCTGTCACATGCTGATGTCTGAGAGCGAGAAGTTGGTGGAGGGCATCGCCGGCGTCGTCGAGGATGGTATCGTGCCTGGTCTGTTTGGTTACGAAGCCGGCCAGGCCGGCGTGGGCGACATCTTCGCTTGGTTCGTCGAAAACAGTGTGCCGCCGGCCTACCATCGTGAGGCGGAATCGTGCGGCGTGTCACTGCATGACGTACTGACCGACTACGCACAGAAGCTGCGGCCCGGCGAAAACGGACTGCTGGCGCTGGACTGGTGGAATGGCAATCGCTCCACGCTGGTCGATGCTGAATTGAGTGGCTTGCTCGTGGGTGCCACCCTGGGAACGAAACCGGAGGACATCTACCGGGCGCTGATCGAGGCGACGGCCTTCGGCACGCGCGTCATCATCGAGGCTTTCACGGACCAGGGTGTGCCGGTCGAGGCCATCGTCGCCGGCGGTGGGCTGACGCAGAACTCTTTGCTCATGCAGATTTATGCCGATGTGACCGGGCGCCAGATCGACGTGGCCGGCTCAGGTCTGGCATCAGCGCTGGGCGCGGCCATGCTGGGCGCCGTGGCGGCCGGGCGAGACGGCGGCGGGTACGATACCCTGGCTGAAGCCGCGGCCAACATGGCCCCATCGCCAGAGGAAAGCTACCGTCCCAATGCCGAACACCAGCCCGTGTACGACGTACTGTACAATGAATATCGGCGGTTGTATGATTACTTTGGCCGCGGACAAGACGACGTCATGAAAGTGCTGCGCAAAGTGCGTACGTTGGGTTGAAGGCGGGCCGGCACCCACCATGACGTCATGCCATTCAGGAGGAACCTCATGAAGACTATCCAGTTGGCTGACGCTGAAAAGCTAGAGGGCACAGGATATACTCTGTACAGAATGCTGAACCCCGCGACGGTGGGTTCAAAGAAGTTTATGAGTTTTGTGGTCGAAGTCCATCCAGGCAGCGGAATCCCTGAGCATACGCATGGGCCGGCTGAGGTAGGTCTCCACGTTCTTGATGGGGAGGCTTCGGTGACCATTGACGGGCAAGAGGCGTTGGTGAAGCCCGGAACTGCTGTCCATGTGCCCATTGGTTCGACCATTGGCTTAACTAACGTGGGTGAAGGAGCGCTACGTTTCATCGCCGCCTTGTCGCCGCCGATAGATGTAAGCACTTGCCCGGTCTGTGGGATTGAGATCAGGGAGCCGGAGTAGGAATCTTCACCGCTTCGCCGAACGTGGCCATTGCCGCTTTGCACCGTTGGTCATTGCGGAAAGGGTGTTAAACTCAAGGCAGGATGCGGCCTAACCACTTGCAGGAGCTGACGCCGGATGCGCGCGGCCTTACAATGGGGCGCATATACAAGTTGGGGGACTACCGAGAGGAGAGCATGTCCAGCGCCGGCCGAGTAGGATCCCTTCGAAAGGCTCAGGACGTCGCTCAATCGGCGCTTGTCCTGAGTAGCGAAGCGTATCGAAGGGCTCGCTCCCCTAAGTTTTGCATGCGCCTCCTTACAATGAGAATTGGCTTCCGGCGCCGCTCAGCTCGCGACCGTTACGGCGGACGCTTCACATTCACCAATTGGGTTTCACGATATGCTAGAGGAGGAGTTGAGAATGTCATCCTATGCCATCCCTGAACTTCCGGAACCCCAGCCGGCCAAACCTGACGAAGTGTTGCTGGTCGCCAACGGCGACTTGCGCCTGTCGGCCAACCAGGTGTGCTGGCCGGCTCAAGCTGACATGGAAGAGCGGATCAAAGCCGCCTTTGCCGCAGAGGGCATGACCGTACGCCGGGCGCACCAGTACGATCCGGAACTGGAGCACGGTTTCATCTGGAACCAGCGCATGGGCATGGATGTCTTCAAGGGCATCCACCCTGATGCCCCACTGATCGTAGCCGAAGCTGTCTGGCAATACAGCCACCACCTGCTGGCCGGCCTGCGGGATCATCGCGGACCCATTCTGACCGTCGCCAACTGGTCGGGCCAGTGGCCCGGGTTGGTGGGGCTGCTTAACCTGAACGGTTGCCTGACGAAAATGGGCGTTCCATACAGCACCTTCTGGAGCGAAGACTTCACCGATGATTTCTTCCTGAACGGCATCCGCCAGTGGCTGAAAGAGGGTCGCATCACTCACGACACCAGCCACGTGCGCGACCTGGACCTCGCGGCTCTGCCGAGTGACGAAGTCGAGCTGGGCCAGGCCCTGGCTCGTCACTTGCGGCGGGAAAAGGCCATCCTGGGCATATTCGACGAGGGCTGCATGGGCATGTACAATGCTATCATCGACGATGAGCTGATGAACCCCGCCGGCCTCTACAAAGAACGGCTGAGCCAGTCGGCGCTGGTGGCGGAAATGCGACGCGTCTCTGATGCGGAGGCCCAGGCGGTGCGCCGTTGGCTGGATGAGCGGGGTATGACCTTCGTCACCGGCCCGAACCCCGAGACGGACCTGACCGACGAGCAAATCCTGGAGCAGTGCAAGATGTACATCGCTGCCATGCGCATCGCCGACGACTTCGGCTGTGACGCCATCGGCATCCAGTACCAGCAGGGGTTGAAGGACATGACGCCGGCCTCGGACCTGGTCGAGGGGCTGCTGAACAACGCGGAGCGGCCACCCGTGTACGACCGGCAGGGCAGCCGGGAGCTGTATCCGGGCCGGCCTCTACCCCACTTCAACGAAGTGGATGAGGGTGCTGCGGTCGACGCCCTGGTCACCAACCGCGTGTGGACGGCCATGGGGCTGGATCCGGCCACCACGCTACATGATGTGCGGTGGGGCGAGTGGTACACCGGCAACGGTGTGGACGATTTTGTGTGGGTGTTTGAGATTTCTGGGGCAGCGCCGGCCTCGCACTTCATTGGGGGGTATGCCGGCGCTCGCAGTGAGCGCCAACCGCCCATGTACTTCCACCTGGGCGGCGGCACGCTGAAGGGGATCAGCAAGCCGGGCGAGATTGTGTGGAGCCGAGTTTTCGTGATGGACGATGCCCTGCACGCAGATGTGGGCCGCGCCACGGTGGTCGAGCTGCCTCAAGAGGAAACCGAGCGGCGCTGGCAGGCCACAACGCCTCAGTGGCCCATCATGCACGCTGTGCTCCACGGCGTCTCCCGCGACCAGATGATGGCCCGTCACAAGGCCAACCACCTGAACGTCGTCTATGCGCCCTCGGCTGAAGTGGCGGACAAAGCCTTGGCTGCCAAAGCCGCAATGCTGGCTGGGATGGGCGTGGCTGTGCATCTGTGTGGTGTGTGAGAAGGAGGATGGAAAATGAATGGTGGAGGATGGAGAATGGAAGACGGGAGAAATGAAATCCTTTCTCCTGTTTCCCCTTTCCACCTTCCCTTGTCCATTTTGTAAGCGAAGTGAGATAGGAGGCGAAACTACTGACTCAAACCACCAACTTCCTGGCAATTGACCTCGGCGCCGAAAGCGGTCGTGCCGTCGTCGGGCGCTTCGACGGCGAGCGGCTGATGCTAGAAGAGGCCCATCGTTTTGCCAACGGACCTGTTTGGGTGCGTAATAGCCTGCACTGGAATGTACTGCATCTCTTCACTGAGATCAAGAATGGTCTGGCCCAGGTGGTGCGTGAGCACGGCGCCGACCTGGTGAGCCTCGGTCTGGACACATGGGGGGTTGATTTTGCACTGCTCGATGAGCAGGGTGAACTACTCGGCAACCCATATCACTACCGTGACCGCCGGACCGACGGCATGCTCGAAGAGGCTTTTCGGCGGGTGCCGCGCGACGAGATTTTCGCGCAGACCGGCATCCAGTTCATGCAGCTCAATACCCTCTACCAACTGCTATCGATGGTGGTGCAGGAATCTCCGCTGCTATCCATCGCCCACACGCTGCTGATGATGCCCGATCTTTTCAACTACTGGCTCACCGGCCGGCAAGTTAGCGAGCGCACCATCGCCAGCACCAGTCAGTGCCTCAACCCCAACACCGGCGACTGGGCTAGATCGTTGGTTGAGACGCTGGGTATTCCCGCCCACATCCTCCCGAAAATCGTCGAGCCGGCCACCGTGTTGGGCGAGCTTCTGCCGGCCATCACCGAGGAAACAGAGGCCACTGGCGTTTCGGTTGTCGCGCCCGGTTGCCACGACACGGCCAGCGCCGTCGCTGCCGTGCCGGCGGAGAGCGACAGCTACGCCTACCTGAGTTCGGGAACCTGGTCGCTCATGGGCGCAGAGATCGCTGAGCCAATGATCAACGCCGCGAGCCTGGACTACAACTTCACCAACGAGGGAGGCGTGTGCGGCACCATCCGCCTGCTGAAGAACATCACCGGGCTATGGCTGATCCAAGAATGCCGGCGCACCTGGGCTGACGAGGGTGAAGCACTGTCGTACGACGAAATCACCCACCTGGCTGAGACCGCGCCGCCCTTCGCCGCGTTGATCGACCCGGATGCCGGCGAGTTCCTGGCTCCAGGAGACATGCCGGCCCGCATTCGTGAGTATTGCGCGCGCACCGGTCAGGCAGTGCCAGCGAGCAAGGGATCGATTGCGCGGACGGCATTGGAGAGCCTGGCGCTCAAGTATCGTTGGACCCTGGAGAAGCTGGAGGAGATTCTGGGGCAGCGTGTGGAAACGCTGCACATCGTCGGCGGTGGTTCACAAAACCGATTGCTGAATCAGCTCACCGCCGATGCTGTTGGCCGGCCGGTTGTGGCCGGCCCCGTGGAAGCGACGGCCGCCGGCAACGTGCTGATGCAGATGCTGGCTTTGGGCTACATCAACTCGATCGAGGAGGGGCGTGAGATGATTCGCCGCTCGTTCGAGACGACATTTTACTTGCCTCAGGCGACAGACATCTGGGAGGAAGCATACACCCGCTCTCTCAACCTCGTTGAGGACGCGGGCATCACGTGACCCAGGAGACTGAGCTCGCCGAAATGATGGCCAGGTCACGCTGGTGGTTACTTCGACGGGCTCAGTACAAGCTTGGGTTGGTTCGGGGAACAGGGAGAGTTGTTGGGTCATTGGGTTTCTTCCTCGGCGCGCCCATCACGATAGCTTGTCAACCGAACGCAGGTACGCCTCCACCGCCCGCCGAGTGGTGACCCAGTTGCGCCCCCGTTTGACGGCCTCCAGCCGGCCCTTGCGCGCCAGCAGGCTGAGATATTCCTGGCTGTAGGGCGTACCTTTGGCCGCTTCTGCAAGAGGGATGTACTCGTTCTCAGCCGCCGGCGGCCCCGCCTGGGGAGTCAATGCCTCCAGGTAGACGGTCAGCGCATGTTCCACGGCTCGTCCCACGAAGTTGATCAGCGGAGCCAGATTCCCAGCGTCGGCCTTAGCCAGCGCGCTGTAGTAGCTGTGGCGATCCACCTTGTTCGCCGTGGCATATATAATTGAGCCTGGAGAGCACCTCGGCGGTGTGTTTGTTGGAGTAGGACATGTGAAGATCATGGAAGCAGAGAAGAATCAAGAAATTCCCGCAATGGCCAGATGGGCGTGGCGATGAGAGTCAAAGGATTAGTCAGGGCCTTCAACCACGTGCGGGCCCAACTGCAGGAGGGTATCCGACCGGACGATGTTGAGCAATTCAGGGAACAGGTCGAGTCCCTCGTCCGGCAAGTCGAAGAGCTGTGTGAGCAGAACGGCGTGACGCCTGAAGACCTGCCGGCTCCATCACGCCGGGCAT
>JBHHXF010000022.1:0-18126 GCA_046756905.1 Anaerolineae bacterium
ACTAGAACCTTCAGGTCTCAGCGGCTAACTGTTTTCGCTCTCGCTGGGGTTGTCGGTCTGTACCAACTGCGACGGCTGCCCCGCCGCTGCATCGCCGTCCTCCGAGGTTCTAGGTTCGCCGTTCTGTTCTTCCATTGCTAGCTGCCCCAGTGCAAAGCCGGGCATCAAGTCTTTGTCCTCTGCCGGCAGTTCCGGCTGATCCAATAGTTTTTCGTATACATAGCCACCGATAACACGGATCGAGGCCATCACTGGCGCGGCCAGGAAGATGCCGAGAATGCCAGCTATGCTAGCACCCGCGAGAACACCTACCAGCACTACCACCGGGTGGAGATGAACGCTGCCACCGATGATGCGAGGCACAAGCACGGTGTTTTCAATCTGCTGAATTCCAACGTACAGTAGCAGGACAAGCAAGGTGAACCAGCCGCTTGAGACCCCCAGATGGGTGGAGCCCTGGAAGTAGGCGATGAGTACCGCCGGAACTGCTGCCAGTGAGGGGCCTAGATTGGGGATCAGCTCCAGCACGCCGGCGAGGATGCCAAGCAGCAGCGCATTGGGCACACCTAGAATGAATAGACCCAACCACGTTACGAAACCTACTACGGCGCACAGAATGATCTGCCCCCGGAAAAAATCTCGCCATACCTGATTGATTCCGTCAACGAGCGCGGCAACTTCCCCTCGATACGGCGGGGGGACCAAGTTCTCAAGGTAGCGAATCAGCATGTGGCTATCTCTAACGAGATAGAACGATAGAACAAGGGTCAGAAATAGCCCGAGCAGTGTAGACGCGAATCCAGACGCGAAAGTCAAGAAGAAGTTGATCGACCCATATGCGACAGAGGTGGAGATGCCCTCCAGGTTTTGGATGAGCTGATCGTAGACTGGCGCAAGATCGAAAGTGAACCCGAAAACGGCGATCACGCTGTCTTGACTATATGCCTGGATGCGGTTGATGATGTTCGTGATGATGTCCTGGACCAGACTGCGATCAATGGCGCGAGCCTCCTCCAGAACACTCGGGGCGAGGATAGCCGGAGCTACCACCAAAACAGTCAGCAGCCCAAGATAGACCAATGCTGTGCCCGTAGTTCGGCCCAAGCGGCTATTGCGTTCGATGCGATCCACCACCGGACTGATGATATATGTTACGATTAGTGCCAGACCCACCAGGGGGACGAGGCTGCGCAGCCGGTAAACCGTCGCAGCGGCGAGGACGGCGCCGGCGGTGAGCACCCAAAACTTGGTGACCGAACTCCATCGTCTCGTCATTGTCAGACGTCCAGGTGGCATCGATCGTTTAATTGGAGTACTTGCAAATCCCTATCTATGTGCTGGATGGTTGTGATAGCGGCGTTGTTCAATACGAACTGACCGATGTAGTCCAGGGAAAGGTGAAAAACGTCGGCGATGATCACTCTAAGAGGGATGTCGTGCGATACGATCAGGACGTGATGGCCGGTGTGACGTTCTACTATATCTCTCCAGGCGCTCAAGACCCGCAACTGGACCGCCAGCGTGTGTTCCCCGCCGGGCATTAGCGTTTGACTGGGCCGCCTGAGCCACGTGTAGAAGGAAATCCCGAAGCGCTGCTGAATCTGAGTTTCTGTAAGGCCCTCCCAAAACCCGTGGTCGATTTCGGCTAACCCTCCAACAGTCTCCACCTGCAGCTCGTGATCGGTAGCGGTTGGGTTCGCTGTCATTCGAGCGCGTTGCTGTGGGCTGCTGTAGATGGCATCCAGCGGTTCGTGTCTGAGAGCGCCGGCCAGGGCCGCGGCCTGCCGGCGGCCCCGCGCTGACAGTGGTGGGTCCTGCTTGCCCTGGATACGTCCGATTTCATTCCACGTTGACTGCCCGTGGCGGACCAGATAGAAAACGCTCATAGGTCTGTTCCCTAAATCTTGACCTGTGTGACATCATACAACCCGGGCATGGCCACTACTTCCTCGAAAATTGGATCGGGGATCGGCTCGTCCAGGCCTAGCACCATCATCGCCCGGCCACGTGGAATGACGCGGCCTACCTGCATGAAGGCGATGTTGACGTCGCCGTGACCCAGAATTGTGCCGACCTGGCCGATCATGCCGGGACGATCCTCGTTGTAACACACCAGCAGGTAACCATCAGGCACGAGGTCAATCCAATACTCGTCCACGCGGACAATGTGGGGTATGCCGCGCATGATCGTGCCGGCGATGGATCTTTCTCGACCGTTGGCTGTAATCTCCAGCGTGATGATGTTGGCAAACGGCTCCGCGCCAGAGTACTTCTCCTCGATGAGCTTGAGGCCCCGTGTCTTGGCGATGACGTGGGCGTTGACCATGTTGACGCGATCTTCAATCACAGACTCCAACAGCCCTTTCACCACTGCGGCCTTGATCGGTGTGGTGTCGATCTGCGCCAACTCGCCGGCGTACACAATGCGCACCTGCTCGATGCGGCCCGGTACAATCTGCGTGTAGAACCGTCCGAGGCGTTCGGCCAGGTCGAAGTAGGGGGCCAGTGTTTCCAGCGTCTCGGCCGGCACAATAGGAGCGTTTACGGCGTATTGGGGCAGCCGACCATCCAGGACCGTGATGACTTGCTGTGCAATATCGAGCGCCACGCCGGCCTGAGCCTCCTCCGTCGATCCGCCCAGGTGCGGCGTCACGATCACTTTCGGATGATGCAGCAGAGGATAGTCGGCGGGTGGTGGCTCCTGGCTGAAGACATCCAGAGCAGCGCCGGCGATGCGTCCCTCGTCCAGCGCCCGCAGGAGCGCTCCCTCGTCGATAAGCCCGCCGCGTGCACAGTTGATGAGTCGGGCAGTAGGCTTCATCGTAGCCAGTGTCTCTTCGTTGATCATGTGGCGGGTGTCGGGCGTGAGGGGGGTATGCAGCGTGATGAAGTCAGCTCGTTGCAGCAGGTCGGGCAAGTCCATGAACTGGACGTCATATCGTGCAGCGTGGTCGGCGGATACGTATGGATCGAACGCGATGATCTCCATTTCGAGACCTTGAGCTCGTTTTGCGACCTCCGTTCCGATCCGGCCCAGCCCGACCACACCTAGCACCTTATTTCGTACCTCGACGCCGATGAATTTCTTGCGATCCCAGCGGCCCTGCCGGAGCGATTCGTCGGCCTGGGGCACGCGACGCGCCAGGGCAAGCATCAGCGTGATGGCTTGCTCGGCCGCAGCGATGGTGTTGGCCGTAGGAGCGTTTACGACGATGATGCCCCGGCGGGTGGCGGCCTCAATGTCGATGTTATCGGTTCCAACGCCGGCTCGACCGATGACTTGCAGGTTATGGCCGGCGTCTATCACGGCCGCTGTCACCTGTGTCCCGCTCCGCACAATCATGGCACTGTAGTCACCTATGATCTCGACCAACTCGGCTTCGCTTAGCCCCGTTTTCACGTCGACGGTGGCGTGCTGTCGCAGCAGGTCAATGCCCGCCGCTCCGAGCGGGTCACTCACGAGAACACTGAGTTGATTCGGGTCCTGCGTCATTTTCCCTCCTGCTCTGTAGTGGCGACTTCAGTCGCTTCTCTAGATGGCTAGATGCCTAGATGGCTGGATGGCTGAGGAATCTCGCGATCCATCTAGCCATCTAGCATTCTCATGCTTCATGGCGCATCTGACAGAGGTCTTACTATTCCAACTCTTCGCTGATTGCCTCCAATGCATCGTCGATATCAGCTTGGCTCACGTTTCCCAAGTGACCGATGCGGAAGATGTGTCCCTTCAGGGGACCCTGCCCACCGGCTAGAATCACTCGGTGTTGCTGCTCCAGCCGGCGGCGGAACTCGGCTACGTCGAGGCGACGTCCTGAGCCTGCGTCGTCCCGAGCCTGTCGAGGGGTCGAAGGGTCGACCGGTGCTTGAATAGCCGTCACCGTGTTGGATGCGTACTGTGGGTCGGCCAGCAGCTCCAGGCCCATCGCCTGGACACGCCGGCGTGTGTAGTCGCCTATCTGCCGATGCCGGGCCCAGATGTTCTCGATCCCTTCTCGGTGCATCAAGCGCAAGGCGACGGCCAGACCGTAGAAAAGGTTAACCGCCGGCGTCCACGGCGTCTGGTCAGCCGGCAGCTTTTTCCGAGCCGGTGTCAGGTCGAAATAGAAACGGGGCATGGTTGCCTGTCCCTGGGCTGCCCACGCAGCATCGCTGACGGCAATAAAAGCCAGGCCGGGTGGAATCATCCACCCTTTCTGCGAGCCGGTGACCACAACGTCGATGTTCCAGGCATCCGTTTCCAGCTCGATACAGCCGGCGGAGCTGATAGCATCCACAATGAGCAGGGGGGACGCCTCTCCGCTGTTCTTCACAACAGCCGCAATCTCTTTCATTGGATTGGTGACACCGGTGGACGTTTCGTTATGTGTTACCAGTACGGCTTTGATGTCGGGATGCCGCGCCAGCACGGCCCCAATCTCGTCGGGATTGGCTGCGGACCCCCACTCGTAGTCCAGCGCGACAATCTGTGCTCCGTAGATGCCGGCGATGGTGCGAAACCGCGCGCCGAAGTTTCCGATGGACACCGAGAGTACTTTGTCGCCGGGAGATAGGGTGTTAACGACGGCCGTTTCCATGCCACCAGTGCCGGATGAAGTTAGTACGAAAACATCGTTATCCGTACGCAACATCTCCTTCAAGCCGTCAACCACTTCGCCATGGATTTCACTGAAGGCGTGGCTGCGGTGGCCGATCATTGGCAAAGCCAGCGCCTCTTGGACCTCCGCCGGCAGCGGTGTCGGTCCTGGAATACGAAGATTCAGATCATTAGGTATGTTGAGCATGTTGCAGGTCCTTGAGTTTCTTCTGGATGACTTCGTTGGTGTCCGATGATGCCAGAACCCTTGCGAAGGTTTGTGAGCACACTTCAAGCCGAAAGCGTCCTCATGAGTCAGGACTTGCTCTATCACTCAGGCTATTCGTAACCTTCGCAAGGGTGGCTGAGTAGTTGCGTTGGCTCTACGAAAAGGAGGCGACATCGCTGGATGCCGCCTCCTTGCTGCTTTCGCCTTTTTGACTGCCGCTCAACGTTGAACGGATCATACTTTCATGGCTTACCGGCGGCGATCCCTACCGCGGCTGTAACCGCCGCGCCGGCCTCCGCTGCTGCGGCCACCGCTCGGGCGATCCATATCGCGCGCCTTGTCCAACGTCCAGCCCTCCAGTACCGCCTGGCGGGAAAGACGAATCTTGCCCTCGCGTCCGATGTCGGTGATCATCACCAACACTTCATCACCTACCCGAACAACGTCTTCCACGGAGTTTACGCGGCGATCGCTAAGTTGGGAGATGTGAACCATGCCATCGGTGCCTGGCAAGATTTCCACAAATGCGCCAAAGTCTGTAGTGCGGACCACTTTCCCCTTGTAGATCTTCCCCAGCTCCGGTTCTTGAGTCAGTTCGCGGATGCGCTCGACAGCAGCCTGGGCGGCCGGCCCTTCCGTCGCGGCGATGAACACAGTCCCGTCATCGTCGATGTCGATCTTGGTGCCTGTTTCCTCAGTTATGGACCGGATCATCTTGCCACCGGGTCCGATAATCTTGCCAATCTTGTCGGGGTCGATCTTGATGGTGGTGATGCGAGGCGCGTAAGGGCTCATCTCCTCACGTGGCGCGGGGATA
The DNA here is from genome assembly GCA_046756905.1 of Anaerolineae bacterium. Taxonomy (GTDB): domain Bacteria; phylum Chloroflexota; class Anaerolineae; order Epilineales; family JAANWY01; genus JBHHTZ01. The sequence goes on from JBHHXF010000022.1 coordinate 5,620, forward strand.
GTTTCCGCCATCCGATCAAGTATAAACAGGCGAGCCTCCCTGGCCTGGTCCAGCGCCTGGGCCAATATCTCGTAGCTGATGCCCTTGATTTTGATGTCCATCTGCAGGGCAGTTATGCCATCCCTCGTTCCTGCCACCTTGAAGTCCATGTCGCCCAGGTGATCCTCCATGCCCTGGATGTCGGTCAGAATCTGGTAACGGTCCATGGCAGGGTCTATTACCAGGCCCATGGCAATACCGCTAACAGGCTTCTTGATGGGCACGCCGGCATCCATCAGGGCCAACGTGCCGGCGCACACGCTCGCCATTGATGTGGAGCCGTTGGAGCTTAGTACTTCCGATACGACCCGGATGGTATACGGGAAATCTTCTTCGTCGGGGATCATTGAGCGCAAAGCGGTTTCCGCCAGGGCGCCATGCCCAATCTCCCGTCGCTTCGGCCCGCGTAGGAACCAGGTCTCGCCGGTGCTGAACGGCGGGAAATTGTAGTGATGTATGTAGCGCTTGAATTCTTCGGGACGCAGGGTGTCCAGGCGCTGCTCTTCGCCAATGGTCCCCAACGTGGCAATGCTCAGCACTTGCGTCTCGCCGCGTGAGAATAGGCCCGATCCATGCGCTCGCGGCGACAACCCTACCTCGGCGGAGATGTTGCGAACATCCGTTGGACCGCGTCGATCCGGCCGCTCGCCACGTTCCAGAATGGCCTGCCGTACTTCTGTCTTGACTAACTGGTCAAATGCAGTCTTGATATCGTCCAGTGCGAACGTGTCCTCAGTGCTGTCCAGGCTCTCCTCTTCGCTTACGAAGGCTTCGACCATCTCGTCTCGCAGGGCGTTTAGTGCCTCGTCCTGCTCCTCTTTTGAGCCTGCTTCAGCGAATACTTGGCGGATTCGGCTCCCCAGGCGCTCGCCTATTGTTGTCTGCACCTCGTCCTTACTTTCGAGGGGTGGGACTTCACGCTTGGGCTTCCCCACCTCTTCGGCCATTTGAACCTGAAGGGCGATGATTGGCTGCATGGCCTCATGCCCGAACCGAAAGGCCTCGATCATTTTTTCTTCCGAGACCTCGTTTGCACCGCATTCCACCATGAGAATTGCATCGGCAGTTCCGGCCACGCGCAGGTCGAGCCGGCTCTGCTCCATCTCCTCGGCTGAGGGGTTGATGACAAGCTCATCGTCGATCAGCCCGACGCGAACCGCCCCCACCGGCTCGGGGAACGGAATATCAGAGATCGCGAGGGCTGTGGATGAACCAATCAACGCCGGAATGTCCAGAAAGTTTTGGCCATCGGAAGAGAGGGTGGTGACGATGATCTGGGTTTCGTAGTTCCAGCTCTTGGGGAAGAGGGGGCGAAGTGGCCGGTCAATCAGTCGATCGACAAGGATTGCAGATTCCGGGGGCCGGCCTTCGCGCCGAAAGAAGCTGCCGGGGATGCGGCCGGCCGCGTAGAGCCGTTCCTCCAGATCCACCGAGAGAGGCAGAAAGCTAAGGCCTTCGCGAGGTTTTTTTGACGCTGTGGCTGTTGCCAGGACAATAGTGTCGCCCACCTGCACGGTGGCTGCGCCGCCGGCAAGTCCGGCTAGTTTGCCGGTCTCCAGCACAAACTCTTTGCCGGCGATGTTAGTCGAAAAGCGGTGAACCTTATCGTTGGTGGGTAGAGCTCTTTCGGGACTATCGTCCACCATACTGTGCCCCTCGACCGTTTCAAGGTCTGTCGGAGGGCTGTCAATAGTCGTTTCCATTTGTGATATGAACCTCCAAAAATTATAGGGAAGTCATCATGTGCAGGCCAGTCGCGTAACGTGGTCCGAACATGATGACCGCCAGGTGAATTTGGCCACACAACCGGCTGGGATTTGGAGGTCAGGGACTGGAAGCTGAATCCCACGCCCTCGGTGCTAAGCGCTGCACGTAGGTGAGACCCAATCTCCAATTCCTGTACCTCCAAATTCGGCCACTGGCCAGTTGGCGGCTGTAGAATGACGCAGGTCTACTTGGACTTGCCGGCTCGAAACGAAAAAGCAGGGGCTTCAATATCCCCCCTACTCATCCGTGTCGGCTCAGATTATCCGCGTAGGCCCAATCGTCTGATGACGTCTCGGTACCGCTCGGGCTCGGTTCGGTTCAGGTAGTTCAGTTGCCGGCGCCGCTGCCCCACGAGCTTCAGTAGACCTCTACGCGAATGATGATCGTGTTTATGTGTGCGCAGGTGACCGATTAGATCATTGATTCGCTCTGTCAGGAGGGCTATCTGCACCTCGGGCGAGCCCGTGTCATCAGAATGTCTCTTGAAATTGTCTATGATTGCTTCTTTTTCTTCCTTTTTTAGGGACACCTATCTACTCCTCTGAACAGGCAACTCTGCCTGTGTCTGCCAGTTAACAAACGCAATTATATCACACCTGCTCAGGCAGCGCAAATAGCTTGACATTGTTAGATTGCCGCACACAACACTACACGGATTGAGAAAGGAACGGATTCTCCGCTCACAATCCGTTCCATTCCAAATCTGTTGTAGTGTTCTGGCAGATGTAACAATGTCAAGATAGCCGCAAAATGTATCTTCTCATATCTTGGCCCAGCCGCTACTCAAAACAGCGTCGCCCCAAAATGTGAGAAGATACCGCAAAGTCATAGTTGGATCGGGTTACTCAAAACGGAGACCAGTAGTTGAACCGCCTGCTGCACATCTCCCACGTCGACCATCTGTGAGGGGGTGTGCACGTAGCGGGTGGGGATTGAGACGACGCCGGCCGGCACGCCTTCCCGTGTGACCTGTATTGCCATGGCATCGGTGGTCCCGAACTCCAGCACCTCCAGTTGGTACGGGATCTCTTCTCTTTTGGCTGTTTCAATCAGGAGACGCTTGACACTCGGATGCGCCAGCATGTACCGGTCTTTCACCTTGATGGCCGGCCCCTTACCCAGTTCCACTGCCATGGGGTACGCCTCAGGCGTGTCGCCGGTGGCGGTCACGTCGATGGCGAGGGCGATATCGGGGTTGATGCCAAAGGCCGACGTGCGCGCGCCTCGGGTGCCTACCTCTTCTTGCGTAGTGAACACCGCATAGACTTCGTGTGGTGTATTTTCCAGAGCTCTGAGAGCCTCGACCAGTACCGCACAGCCGATTCGATCGTCGAAATTGTGCGCGATGAGTCGGTCACCAAGGTCGGAGAACTGGTGGCAGAAAGCGGCCGCATCCCCGATGGAGACCGGCACATCCCCCTTGGTAGTAGCTCCCACGTCCAGGAAGACCTGGTCCGCCTCCGGCTGCGAAGATGAGAGGGGCTTGCCTTCCACCCCAAAGGTCCCCTCCACACCATTGGAGAAAACCACGCGCGCGCCCACCAGCGCCTCGGTCAACACCCCGCCGATAGGGGCAAACCGCAGGAATCCTTGGTCGTCGATGTGGGTTACAATGACGCCGATTTCGTCCATGTGGGCGGCCAGCATGACGCGCTTGCCGTTCCCTTCGGCTGACCGCCGGACGGCCACGAGGTTGCCGAGGGTGTCGACCTGATACTCATCGACGAGGGCTTTGATCTCGTCGATGAGTATTTCGCGGATTTGCTCCTCGTTGCCGCTGGGACCGTAGGCCTGGCAAAGCTTCTGGATGAGTGTCTTCACCGTGATTGTTTCTCCTTCACATTGGCCCAAACTGCGGGCAGCCGATTCAGGGCGTGCGTCATCAGTTCGATGGTGTGCTTGAAATCCTCTGGGCTGAGCAGCGCCGCCGGCGAGTGGATGTAGCGGCAGGGGACAGAGACCACGGCCGATGGAATCCCCTCGCGCGCCAGGTGAATCTGGCCGGCATCGGTCCCACCGCCGAGGGCGCGTCGGAGTTGGTACGGGATGCCATGGGTCTCGGCCGTCTCCACGAGCAGGCGAACGAGCCGTTTGTCGGGGATGACCGAGCGGTCCATGAAGGTAATGGCCGGCCCCTTCCCGACTTCTGTAGTTGGACTGGTGTCTTTGTCCTTCGGCAGATCGTCAGCTATGGTGCCCTCTAGCACGAAGGCCACATCCGGGTCTACGTCGTAGGCGACGACCCGGGCGCCCCGCAGTCTGAGCTCCTCCTGAACAGTGAATGCGGCGATAAACTCGAATGGATAGTCCTCCTTGAGCAAGGCTGCCAGCATAGCACATCCGACCCGGTCGTCGAATGCCTTACCTTTGACCAAGTCGCCGGCCTGGCTGAAGCGAGTATCAAAGTGGACATAGTCGCCGAGTTTTACGCTTTTCTTGGCATCATCCGCGCTCGTGGCGCCAATGTCAATCGCCAGGCTCTCTATGTCCAGAACCTTCCTCGTCTCGGCGTGATCCATCAGGTGAATCGGCTTTACCCCGATGATGCCGGGCACACCATCATCCCCGATGCGAACAGCCTTGGAAAGCACGATGCGTCGGTCGATTCCACCGATGGTGCGAAACTTCAACAGGCCGTCGCTGTCAATCTTCACCACCATGAAACCGACTTCATCCATATGGGCTGCGACCATGACGCGTAGGTCGGCTGGTTGATTGGCCGGCTGTTTCCTGGCGATCAGATTGCCCAGGTTGTCCACCCGGAGTTCATCCACATGCTCCTGGATCGCCTCGCGGATGATCTTCCGCACGGCGGCTTCGTTGCCGGAAATGCCGGGAGCGTCCGATAGGGCTTTTAGTAGTTCCATGTGTTGCTCCGAGAATAGTTGGTTGGCTGGATGGCTGGATGGCTAGTTGGCTGGATGGCTAGTTGGCTTGATAGTTAGTTGGCTAGATGGCTGGATAGCTCGCATAGCACCACCCAGCCATCCAGCCATCTAGCCATCTAGCATTTTCAAACATCACGGGCGCCTCACAGGGGCGTGTTGATTATTCCAGTTTCAAAGACTCAAGAAAGTTCTCGTCCAGTTCGCTGATGAATAGCGCCAGCAGCCGGCCCGTCCTCTCAATGTCCTTGATTGCCAGCATCTCGACCGAGGTGTGCATGTTGCGTAGCGGAATCCCGATCAGCGCTGTTGGAATGCCGGCCCGTGTCACTTGCATAGCCCAGGCATCGGTGCCGGTTACGCCTGGTATTGGCTCAATCTGATGGGGGACTTCGTACTGTTTGGCAACATCCACCAACTTATTGAATAGGCGTGGATGGATGTTCGGTCCGAAGGCGATGCTGCATCCTTTGTTTAACGCAACACTTTCATCATCATTGACACCTGGCTGCTTGGCAAATGTGACATCCAAGGCTATGCCGACATCGGGATCGACGCCGTATGTGCTAGTCGTTGCACCCTTCAAACCGACCTCCTCCTGGACAGTGGCGACGGCGTAGACATCCCAAGTGTGGCGCAGGGTCTGAAGGTGATGCATGGCCGCAATCATGGCGACGACCGACGCCCGATCATCCATGGCTTTTCCGGCCACGAAATCGTTTCGTAGCTCAATCAGATCCCGCTTGACGGTGATGAGGTCGCCAACCGACACCATCTCGGCCAGCCTGTCTTCGGGAAAGCCGACGTCGATGAACAGCTCGTGCATTGGTGTGACCTTTTTGCGTTCGCTGGCAGACAGGACATGGGGCGGCCGGCTGGCGATGATGCCGGCCAGCGGCTCGCGGCCGTGGACGACGACCTCCTGACCCGGCAGAACGCGCGGGTCGAAGCCGCCGACCTGCGTGAAGCGAAGGAAACCTTTCTCCAGCTTGGTAACGATGAAACCGATCTCGTCTATATGGCCGGCCAGCATGATTCGCCCCGGAGCGGGATCAGCCCCTCGCTTGACGGCAATCACGTTGCCCATGCTATCGTGGCGCACGCTGTCGCTCACAGGGCTCAGCAGGTCTGTTGCCAGACCCCGCAGTGCATCTTCGTAGCCCGACACACCAGCGGTCTCGGTTAGCTGTTTCAGTGTTTGCTTGATGTCCATAAAAGCTCGCTCTTCTGCTCGTAGTAAGCCACGCAGCGTAGCGGAGTGGCGTAAGCGGGCCATCATTTTGCTAGGTTGACGGCACTCCGCTACGCTGCGTGCCTTACTACGAGCATTAACTTGCTTTCTGTGTGTGGCGATTATAGGCTTCACCTGCTAATAGGTCAAGGTGTCGGTGGTGGAGGGGCGACGGTCAGCATGGGTATTGTCGGGACGATCGCCGGCTCCGTGGGAAGGGGCGTAGCCGGCTTAAGTGTGGGTGTAGGAGGTTCCGGTGTCGAGGCTGGCAGGGGTGTGTCGGTGGACGGAGGGGACGACGCCGTGGCTGCCTGTGTTGGTGTCGTGCTGGGCGGAGTGGATGACGGGCTGGGCGGCGGATAGCCGGCCGGTGTGCTCGTGGGCGTCGGCGGCGCTGCGGTGGGTGTTGCCGAGGGAGTGACAGGTGTCCTGGTTGGTGGCGCCGGGCCGGGGCGTGGCGTTTTGGATGGGAGCGGGCTGAGCGAAGGCAGGGGCGATGCCGATGGAGATGCTGTGGGCGATGTTATTGGCAATTGGGTTGGAGTAGGTCCAAATGTTGGCTGGGGCAGTGGCGTAACGGTGGGGCTGGGTATGGGCGTGACTGTGGGCAGCTCAGTCGGTGTGTTGGTCGGTGTAGTGCTGGCTGTGGGTGTGGCGGTTGGGGTGGGGGCTGGCGTAGCTGTTGCCAGAGCTGCTCGAATTTGCGGCCGGAGCAGCAGTAAGGCGGTACCCATTCCGTACAGAACAGCGATGGTTATCGTCAAAACGGCAACGATGATGTAGAGCACCTGCGTTCGCAGAGGCAGCCCGGTGAACCAATCGGAGAAGCGCATGATTACCTGGCGTGGAGGCTACGGCTGGCCTATCATCACTCCTGCGGTCGATGTCGCCGTCGGTGACAGTTCGATCGTGGGCGTTGACGTTTCTGTTGGCGACGGCTCGGCAGTTATCGTCAGAGTGGCTGTGGCAGTTGGCGGAGCAGTTGGGATCGGCGTGTCTGTCGCCGTGGGGGGCGCAGGCGTTGCCGAAGGTGTCACGGTTGCCGTCGGCGTGTCGGTCGGGGCCGGTGTCACGGATTGGGTGACCGACGGAGTTGGCGTCACCTGGGTTGGAGATGCTGTCAGGGAGGGTGGAGAGCTCGGAGTTGTGCTGACCGTCGGCGTGATGGTGGCAGTCCATGTGACTGTAGGAGATCGCGTTGAACTGGGTGTCCACGTGATCGTCGGCGTTCGCGATACGGTGACGGTAGTGGTGAAGACCATAGATGGCGTTGCGCTCGGCGTAGATGTTTCTGTCGATTCGGGACTCGGCGTCGGTGTGTTAGTTATGAGGGCCGGCGTCTGGCTGGGCGTGGGGGATGGCTCTGCCATCTGTGCCGTCGGACGCGTGATAAGCAGCGCAAACCCCAAACAGTAGCAGGGCACGGTTAGGAGCGTGATTGCCAGCAAGACGCTGTACAGACTCCGGCGGCTGGCCGGCTGCCGGCCATACCAATCGGTTAGGCTAAGTAACACGGATGATTCGCTCTCCAGTCGGCGACGATCACAAGCGGATCAGGGCTTCAATAAGCGCCTCGCGTACGCTTTGCAGGTAGTGGAGCTCAAGTCGGCCTCTCCAAACGATCTCGGCGGCCCTCGGCTGCATCCACATCGCTCGTTCCAGTATGCGCCATGGCTCTTTATTCTGCGCGCGAGCCAGCGTCTCTATCTCGGAATCCAACTCACGCAGTTGGCGCAACAGATGGCGACGCGTGGAACTGCGGCCTATGCCGTTTACAGCGGTGTAACTCAGGTTTGCGATCTGACACTTGACAGTCGGTACACCACGTGCCATCCGTGGGACTCCTTCATTCCGGTGAGGGGACGTTATTAGAGAACGAAACGTTCCGTGTCTGTTCTACGCAATAATACCATCGGTCGGGAGTCGTGTCAATGTTGAGGCTGTACAGCTATCGGTATATTCTTGACCCGACCGGATGGCTGTGATATACTGGATTTGCCGCATATATCACCGAAGGAGTAAGTTGATGTCAGTCATGTCAGCCGTCGTTAAGACTGCGCCGGGTCCTGGGCTGTCGTTGACAACCGTCGATGTTCCGCAGATTGCTCCCCATGAAATTCTTATCAAAGTACTCGCCGCCTCCATCTGTGGTACCGACTTGCACATCTACCGCTGGGATAATTGGGCCCAGGGGCGCATCAAGCCACCGCTGATCGTCGGTCATGAGTTGTGTGGCGAGGTGGTCAAGCGGGGAGCGCAGGTGACGGATGTTCAGCTCGGCGACTTCGTCAGCGCCGAGAGTCATGTTACCTGTGGAGCCTGTCCCCAATGCCGGACGGGGCGCGTGCATCTGTGTCAGAATACCCAGATCATTGGCGTTGATCGGGATGGCGCCTTCGCCGAGTATGTCGCGATTCCGGCCGGCAATGCCTGGCTGAATCCACCGAACATGGATCCAGAGATCGCGTGCCTCCAGGAGAACTTCGGGAATGCGGTGCATACAGCCTTCAAGACTGACCTGACGGCCAAGAAGGTGCTGGTGACGGGCTGCGGTCCGGTGGGGCTGATGGCGATTGAGGTTGTGAGGTCGGCCGGCCCGCGTGCCATCTACGCTACCGACATTAGCCCGTACCGCCTGAACCTGGCGCGCCGGCTGGGTGCCAACTTGGCTCTGAACCCACGTGACGTAGATGTCGTGGAAACCATCATGGAGGAGACCGAAGGAGAAGGCGTGGACGTGCTGCTGGAGATGAGCGGTGCTCCGCCGGCGATCAACGAGGGCTTTACCTTGCTAAAAGACGGTGGTGAGGCGGCGCTGCTGGGCCTGAGTCCGGCGCCGTTCGAGTTCGATCTGAACAACCACATAATTTTCAAGGGTGTGACGGTGTACGGGGTGATTGGCCGGCAAATCTGGGAGACGTGGTATCAGATGCGGGGGTTGCTGAAGGCCGGCGCGGTTGACCTGCGTCCGATTGTGACGCATCTGTTCCGGCTGGAGGAATTTGAACGTGCTTTCGAGGTGATGGCTTCGGGCGAGAGTGGGAAGGTGGTGTTGTTGCCGGATGAGGAGGAGTATGAGGGGGCGGTGGAGCGGATGGGTGGTCAGCCCTTCGACGGGCTCAGGACGGCGCGGATTGCCTTCGGCGAAACGGATTAGCGGATGGGTGGTCAACGGATTGCCTGCGGCGAAACGGATTAGCGGATGTTGTACTTCCAATCTCCAATCTCCAATCTCCAATCTCCAATACCCAATACCCAATATCCAAATTCTGAGGAGTGACAACGATGTCCAACGTGAAGAGTGGTAACAAACTCGGTTATGTGCGCGATCAACTGGCGGAGTTGAGGGAGCAGGGGCTCTACACCACGATCCGCAGCCTGGGATCGGCCCAGGGGGCGTGGCTGGAGGTGGAAGGCCGGCGCGTCCTCAACTTCTGCTCGAACAACTACCTGGGGCTGGCGAATCATCCAAGGCTGCGGGAGCGCGCGAAGCAGGCCATGGACCGGTTTGGGGTCGGGCCGGCGGCGGTGCGGACTATCGCCGGTACTATGGACCTGCACCTGGAGCTGGAGCAGCGTTTAGCCGAGTTCAAGGGGGTCGAGGCGGCCATCCTGTTCCAGTCGGGGTTTAACGCCAACCTGGCCGTCATTCCGGCTTTGGTGGGCAAAGGGGATGCCATCATCAGCGATGCGCTGAACCACGCGTCGATTATCGACGGCATCCGGCTGACCAAGGCCGATCGGTATGTCTACGGCCACACCGACATGGATGATTTGCGGGCGAAGTTGGAGGAGGCCGCCGGCAAGGACTACCGCGCCATCTTGGTCGTGACAGACGGTGTCTTCAGCATGGACGGCGACATCGCGCCGCTCGACCGGATCACTGAGCTGGCTGAGGCGTTTGGGGCCATCACCATGGTGGACGATGCCCACGGCGAGGGCGTGCTGGGGCGCGGCGGGCGCGGGATCGTGGATCATTTCGGCCTCCACGGGCAGGTGGATGTGGAGGTGGGCACGCTGAGCAAGGCGTTCGGGGTTGTTGGGGGGTACGTGGCCGGCAACGGGACGATCGTGGAGTGGCTGCGGCAGCGAGGCCGGCCTTTCCTGTTCTCCAGCGCCATGACCGTCCCCGACACGGCGGCCTGCCTGGCGTCGGTGGACCTGCTAGAGGAATCGACGGAACTGGTAGATCGTCTGTGGGAGAATGCCCGCTACTTCCAGAGCGGCATGGGCGACCTGGGCTTCGACACAGGCAAGACGCAGACGCCCATCACGCCGGTCATGCTGGGCGAGGCACCGCTGGCGCAGCGGTTCTCGCAGCGCCTGTTCGAGGAGGGCGTGTTCGGCACCGCTATCGGCTACCCGACGGTGCCGCTGGGCCTGGCGCGAATTCGCGTCATGATCTCTGCTGCGCACGCGAAGGCTGATCTGGACTTTGGGCTGGAGAAGTTCGAGAAAGTGGGCAAGCAGTTGAGTGTCATTTGATAATGATATGGGGTTACTACTCAGCCTTCCTTGGTGCCGGCGGTTGAAACCGCGCCTACCATTGCGAAGTCGCCCTTCGGCGACTCGAAACCCAACCGACGAAGGTCGGTTTCGCAAAGGTTGCCGCGAATTCATTCGCCAGGCGCGAGGTGGCTGAGTAGTAACGATATGGGAGTGATCTGAATGGAAGAATACCGATGGGAGGAGTATCTCCAGCGTCTCAGCCGGCGCGGCGAGCCGGCCGACTTCAAGGCATACCTGGCGGAGTATAGCGCAAGGATGCCGGCCATCGACCCAGCGATGTTGGCAGCGGTGTACCCGATGGTTATCGCCGACGACTTGGGCAAGACGATGCTGGCGGCCGTCTTGCAGTTGCCGGCTGCCGAAGCGGAGCGTACGCTGGTGCAAATTGCCGGCGTGTTACCTCGGGCAAGTTTCAAGAAGAGACTGAGGAAAGCACTCTCCAGTCAGCAGCGTGAGTGGCATCAGGGGTGTGTCCACGTGATACGCAATACGGTCATTCCTGGTACCGCTGCGCTGGTGGCCACGTTTCGCGCGTACATCCGAGGTGACTATGATCTGGAACAGGACCCCAACAACCTGGTTCGGGATGCCAACCGATTGTTGGGGCGGGATCAGGCCCGTGCGCTGGAGCTGGTTGGGCAGGCCGGCGCCCTGGCCCTGCGCGGCAAAAAGCTGTGGGCTCGCTGGTCGGACGATGCCTATCCACCCCTGAGCGTCTGGGCCATGGTGCTGTACGGAGTTGTCGATCATCTTTCTCATCGCGAAGACGTGTACCCGCTGGGTGCCATCGAGGGTGAGCGACCACGGTGGCCGGCCATACTTGGCGCCCTCGAAGAGTACCGAGAGGATGAACCGGAAGACGAGGAGGATGTCTGGGACCTGGCGTACACTGAAGGTCTGTTCGATGATTTGGAGCCATTCCTCTACTCCGAGGACCCACTGTTCGCTGAGGATTTGGCCGATCTGCCGGCCACGCCAGAAGAATATGTCGGATTGCTGATACACAGCGTGCGAGAATGGGATACCTGGGACCTCGCCGAACCGCGTACCGAGTTGTTGTTGATGAACATGATAGCGATTCTGGGCATATTTCGAGCCGAGGAGGCCATAGAGCCGCTCATTGATGTTGTGGCAAGAACGATTGATGGCGATCTCTTCGAGATGGCCGAGGAGGCAATCGTCGCCCTTGCGAGTATCGGCGAGCTGGCCCTGGAGCCGATGTTGGAGTTCGTGCGCTACTCAGACAACAACCCAGCCCGAATCGAACTGGCCGAGGCCCTTGCCCAGGTCGGCCGCGGTGACTCACGAACGTATGACGTGTTGGTTCAACTGTTCGAGGAAACAGCGTGGGTGGAGGGCGGCGGCGAGACTGGCAAAGGCAATGTTGCCTATGCCCTCGGACAACTGGGCGACCAGCGAGCCGTCCCGGTGCTGCAGGCCGCGCTCAGCGATCTGGCGGTCGATGACCATGATAGAGATTTGGTCGAGATGGCGCTTGAAGACCTGGGAGTCATGTGATGAAAGATACTTACACCTACACCGCACGTAGTGCCGACGACCCGGACGAAGTGGCGACGTTCACGCTGCACGACCACAGCCTGTCGGTCGAGTTGGGGGGTGCGCTGTTGGCGCAGGTCGAGCGGCTGTTTCAGCCGGATGATGCTGAAGGTGAGAAACCGCTGCCGCCCTGGCTCAAGCCGGCCCTCAGCGCGCTGATACCGCGACTCCTGCGACCGTTCAGCGTCGCCGATGTCACCGTCAGCGTGAAGGAGGATGGGTTGTGGATCAGGGCTTGGGTGCGGGCCGGCGGCCTGCGCCTGGCTCCCATGACCGTCGAGTGGAGCAAGGTCGACAACCCCGATGCAGCCCAGGCGTTTGTGAAGGAGTTGAACAAGCGCAAGGTGTCCGCCGCCCATCCGGGCCGGTTCCCGGGGCCGCTTGACTATTGGGGAATCTGGGTGTTGATGGGGTTCCTGGTGCTGATCTTGCCCCTGCGGTGGCTTGGCGGGGCCGACGACGAGGCGACGTAGGGGCGAGGCAAGCCGGATTGAGGGTACGCCTGCAAACGGGACTTCC
>JBHHXF010000023.1:0-17639 GCA_046756905.1 Anaerolineae bacterium
CCGGGAAAACCAAGACGCTGACCAGCCACCAGAAGCCATGACCTTTGAAATTCGGTCGCAAGCCAAAATCGGCCCAGCCGTCGCCGCCAAAGGTACGCAGCAGCACCATAACCCCCAGCGGCGCGATAATCCACAATAGTTGACCGAGTCCAGATGCGCCGGGTTCAGCATCGGGAGGAACTGTGAGCGGTTCAATGATGCCGGCCAGAGCGGCTAATCCTAGAACCAACACAGTGAAGACAATTAGGTTCCGTTTCGTGCGTTTTCTGTCCTGGGTATTCATCTATTCCTCAAACGATTTGCCTGTTGCATAGTTTCCTTTCTTGAAACTCGTTCGGCGAGATCTCCTGACCGCAGTCGGAACCGCTCGGTCGGGAGACCTCGCTCAACTGATTTTGAAACACACCCCATTCATTTGACTCCCGCACACAGGCTGCGTCCGCTCCCCCGTACCGGGACGGTGGAGCGAATTGTTATGCGGCGACCTGCCTCAATATCACTCCTTCCGGCCACGGGTAACTCGGCAAGCAGATTTGTGTCTCTTGGCCGGCCCACTCTTGCGGGAAGCTCGGGCGCGATTCTATCTGTGCGCCAATCCTGGGCACCTCAATGCCAAAGATGATTCGAGCCAGCAGCGCTGCAAATACGCCGTTTGTCCATGCGAACCCTCGTTGCGGGGGATAACGGCCAGGAGGCGGAATACTTGGATCAACCACGTTGTGCCGCTCTCGGATAGCTCCAGTCTGGACGAATTCATTGGATATGAGCCGCAACCACTTCATGGCGATCCGTGAGGCCTCATCATGGAAGCCGTAGGCGCGCAGACCGGAGCATACGTACCAGTGCGAATAGGGCCACCCGGTGGGGTAGTTGTGCTCTGTCGCGTCACCCCAGCCCTCCTCGCACGCTACGAGTCCGTGATCGTATTCAAAGGCGGGTAGATGCTCTACAAGGCGCGATGCCTGATCCCGATCTGCCACATTTGCCCAAAGCGGTACGAAGGATGCCAGAGATCTCGGCGTGCCACGCAGCCGCTCTCCCGTACGCAAGTCATAATCCCAGTAGAATCCACTGCTTTCATCCCACAAGTAGCGATTGATCAGGTCACGTCGCTTATCAGCCCTGGCCCTCCAGACACTGGCCTTATCCTTCTCTGCCAACAAGCCCGAAAACTCGGCGAGATCCAGTTCGTAGCGATAAAGCTGGCAGTTCAGATCTACCGGAATCACCTGGGTGGCATCATCGCCGAAGCGGGGAGTGTTGTCCCAACCACTCTCACTAATCGCACGATAATGAGGCGTATCTGGGACTGTCCCGCTTCCACCATTTCCCCCGACATCGACATATCGGCTCAAGCCGATGTCTGTCATATGCGGTTCCGCCAGCCAATAACCCTGGTGCTCAGTCGCAGCCGCGCTCGCAGCGCGATCCAGCCAGGCCAGATCGTTGATCGATGGATAGACTTCCCAGATGGCGGAGGTAAGAAACGGCGGCTGTGATCGAGAGCGACACACAGACTGAGGACCGTTGTAGTTGGGAACAAGCCCAAATGCTTCGACCTCTGCCAAAAAACCCTCAACAATCTCCCTTGCCAACTGCCGCTTTCCCTGGACGACGAGTCCCAAGAGGGCGAAATACGAATCCCAATAGAAGAACCACTTGAAGAAGCCACCAGGTTTGACAAAGCGGCCGGCAAGTGGAAAGGCTAGCGATTCCCCGCGGCGAGTTAGAACTGGCCAATACTCGAGTACATGATCAAAGGTGGCATCAAGCTCAGGCTCTGGAGTTGATATACTTGGTTTCATAGGAGGTTCACCCTTACTGCATCTTGCCCGAGTACGTATCAGTTCCGGTCAGGCCAACCTCTGTCACGTCGATCTTATCCTGATCGAAGGTCAAGATAAATTGAGCCGGAGCGGAGTAACCGATATGTTGATAAGAGATCTCAAAGGTATCCGGCGCAGTCCAGGTTCCGACCGCTGCATGAGTACCGATAGCGGTTTCAGAATATCGATAAACACCGTCTAACCCGATGTGGAAAGATGCTGCGTCGTGTACTTTCGCCGTATAGCTGAACTCCGCATAATCTAGCGCCGGATCAAAAACGAACTGGAAATTGTCATAATTCCAGCGATTTGTTTCCAGCGAATAGGTTTCGCCAGAAATTTCCTGCGTGATTGCAGGAAGTTCTGGAACAGCCTGGGGTACGAGGTCCAGCTCAGGAGGTCCGGATACCGCAGCAAGTTCACTCTGAGCAGCCACATTGGGGGCAATCGCTCCATTGGATTCGATGGCCGGCAGGATGTATTGATCGAGCAGCTTTCGGGGGAAGAAGGTTCCCATTCCGCTCGACGCGTTGGTAACCACTACGACCAGGTTTTCTTCGGGCGCAACCATGATGTATTGCCCGGAGGTGCCGAGGGCGGTATAGGTACCGGATTTATCCAGCCACCACTGATAGCCATAGCCATCAGAGAAGGGTCTCAAGAACTTCGCCGACACCCAATTTCTCTGCGACGCTTCATAGTCTTTTTCGCCATTCTCATCGAGAACATCGACGTAATTCTTCGGGTAAGCGTGTGGGGTGATGGACTCTTCAACCCACGCGGCCGGGACGATCTGCTGGTTATCCCATCGGCCTTGCTGGAGATAAAGCATCCCGAACTTGGCCATGTCATGCGGCTTCAGCCACATGCGTGCAAAGCCGATGCCGATGCCTTGAGGGCTTGTTTCCCAATAAACGTCTCTAATTCCGAGCGGATCAAAGAGGTTTTTCCGGGCGTAGGACAAGGTATCCATACCGGTGGTTTCATGAATGATCGCCGAGAGCAGGAAGGAGCTCAAGTTGCTGTAGTCAAAGCGAGTCCCGGGCTCCACATCCATCGGCCGGCTCAAGATGTGTGCTACCCAGTCATCGGTGGCCATCGTCTCGAACAGACCGCGCCACCCATACAGATAGGAATCTTGGCTCCGGATACCTGTTTGCATGGTCAAGAGATCCTTGAGGGTTACCTCGGCCATTCTTTCATCCGTGATTTCGATTTCTTTGTCTGTAAAGAAATCAATCACCGGAACATCGACACCATCGATGTAGCCTTGCTCAATCGCAATGCCGATCAGAGCCGACATAATGCTCTTGGTGCAGGAGTGGATAATGTGTGACGTGTCTTTTGGAAACAGGGGATTGAAATAGATGTCAGCGACGAGATAACCATTGCGGACAATGGAAATCGAGTCAATCGAATTCGTCGAATCCTCTGCGTGCTGCTCTTCATAGAAATCCAGCATTTCGAGAAGCCTGGCCGAATCAATCCCCTGTTCCTCAGGTGTGGAGGTCAGGAATCCTTCTGTCGGCCAGTAATCGGGAGCGATTGGCTCATAGGCGACAGGCTCGAATTTGGGGCTCGGGATATAGATTAGCGCCATTACACCCAATATCACCGCAGCCAAGACAGCGAGGATGATGAATACTGCTCTTTTCACTGCGCTTCCTTCCCGTCCGCCATTTGCGGAAGCGGACTTGATCGCTTTGGCGATCTGCTTAAGTTCGCTTTCGGTCAGTTTGGAATAATGATCCGGACCAGGTAACTTACCAGCGCCAACGCCAGAATGAAAGTCCCAATACATGGATAGCTGGGCAGTGAAGATTCACTCATCGAGGATGATGACCGGTTCCTTGTCAGCATCCGCCATCCAGCATAACCAAAGCTGAAGATGAGCAACATGGCGACGAACCACAAGGGCCCCAGACCCAAGAAGGCTGAGTAGGGAAACGTTTGCCAGGTTAGTGGGGTTGTAATCCCGCCCTGACTAGCCGGCATCAGGTACAAACCGAGATTTGAGATCGGGCTGAGCACGAATATGAATATGTTAGGCCGCATCACTCCCAGGCCTCGAGCATAGCCTGGATAATCTCTTCGTAGCGATAATACACGACTGAGTGACCCTCTCCTGGGTAGATCGTCGGCTCATCGCAGGACGGGATACGCTTGCATACATATTCACCGATTTTTGGGTCTACCCCATTGTCCTCCTCGCCATGGAACACCAACACCGTTGGAGCTTGGATTTTTTCAAGCTCGAAGGGCCAGTCCAGGCGCTCAATAGTGAAGTCGCGTGTCGCCCCTTTGGCATCCTGGCGAAACGCCTCGATCTGTGCGGCAGTGTACTCATCGCTTGTAAAAAGCTGTATATCCTTCGCCGACATACCCGCGCCGCCGGAGTTTTCAACCAAACCAACAGGGTCGCGGAAGATCAGGATACGCATCATCCTGAAGAGAGTTCGCATTAGCCACGGGCCGTTATTCGCGCTCCAGATGACCAGCTTATTGACCCCGGAACCGCCGAAGGTATCCCCAGTCAGCACGCTTTGGGGAAAATCGTCGCTTGCATATGGGCCCTCTCCCGCCACGATGGCGGCTACGGTGAGGCGCTGAGGGATTTCGTGTGCAACCGCGGCCGCGTGTGGGCCGCCGGAGCTCCAGCCCAGCACCGCAAAGCGGTCAATGCCTAGTTGGTCTGCCAGCTCGCTAACGTCGTCCGGCCAATCGAGATACGTACGATCCTCTTGAAAGTCGGACAACCCGTAGCCAGGGCGATCAAGGGCTATCATACGAATCCCCAATTGCTGGTTGAGTTCGTCATACAGAAGCCCTTCGAGACGCGAGCCCGGACCCCCGTGGAAGTAGAACACAGGCCGGCCTCCAGGGTCCCCACTTTCCAAGTAAGCCAAGGTGCGGCCATCTGAAAGCTGTATCGTCTTCCCTGCCGAACTGAAGGCGAAGCCCTCCGCTGGTGAAGGTTCGTAGACGAACAAACCAACGACCGCAACCAGAATGATGACGAGTATCGCGAGGATGATTATCGAAAAAATGCGGAGCAATCGTCTTACGCGCATGGTTCCAATTCCTCCTAATTTGTTAGGTTTTGTTATTGCGGCCGCCGCTCTACCGACCCCTATTCGGAGACCCTGACGACGCGCCGGCAACGAGAACCACCTTGCCCGCGTATCCGCCGCGCTCGAGCAGCTCGTGAGCACGAGCGGCCTCAGCCAACGGGATGCGCTCCGCCACCACCGGCTTGATCTTGCCCGCTGCCAGCGAATCGAGGAGTTCCGTCAGCGTTTCGCGGTACCAGGCGTTGTCCTTGCCGAGATCCGGGGCCAAAGGCGCCTGCTTGCCGTCCGGAATGAGCGCCAGCAGAGTCCGCATCAGCAGGGTGAGGGGAATGACCCGCAGCCCCTCCTTCTTCGTCGCAGCCACACCGAACCACACCAACCGCCCGCCTTTGCGCAGGGCCCGGTACGAACGCCAGAGTTGCCTTGCGCCGCCGATAGGGTCGAACACGGCATCCACCCCATCGCCGGTAAGACCACGGATACGCTCGACGAAGTCCTCGGTGCGGTAGTCGATCGGCGTGGCTCCAAGTGCAGACACGAGTTCGTGATTGTACTTGGACGCCGTGCCGTACATCTCCAGCCCGGCCAGCTTGCCAAGCTGGAGCAGAGCGGTCCCTACGCCTCCCGCCGCACCGTGGACGAGGATGCGCTCACCGCTCCGGATGTTGGCGGTTCGGTGCATGGCCATGTGGGCGGTGAGGTAGTTCACCACCACGCAGACGGCTTCGGCGGGATCCACGCCCGAGGGGACGGGCACCAACTCGCTGGCGGGCAGGCAGATGAACTCCGCGTAGCCGCCACCGACGCCAAGACAGAAGGTCACGCCGGCAACTGTCTGCCCCGGCTCGACGGTCGACATCCCCTCGCCCAGCTCGTCCACCACGCCGACGACGTCCTCGCCCAGGGTGAACGGCACGCGCGGAGTCCCGGGGAGCGAACCTGAGCGTCGGAACATGAGATCGTAGGCGGAGACGCCGGCGGCCAGGACCTTCACCCGAACCTCGCCGGCCCCGGGTTCGGGGAGATCCTCTTCCACCACCTGCAACACGTCCGGTCCGCCATGCCGCGTCACGACGACACGATGATGTTTCATACCAGCACCTCATTGTCTTTGACTACCGGCTTGTCGACATCTTGGAGTTCCAGGACATCATCAGGTGGCCCGTAGTTGTGACAGACGATTGCCTTCATCTGGGCTTTCCTCTTTGTTTGAATGATTGCGAGGTTTCGGCGGTACGGATTGTCATTTGCCAGTATGCTCCACAGTGATGACTACTTTCCCCCGGGCGTGTCCCTCATCCAGATACCGAAAAGCCTCAGGGGTCTCGCTCAGCGGGTACGTTCTGTCGATGACCGGTGTGACCTTGCCGGCTTCAATGAGCTCCTTCAGAACAACCAGGTCCTCTTTGTTCGGAATCGCAATATACGGACGTCCCTGCTGGCGCACGAACAGTGACAACACGAACGCCTTGACAATATAACCCAGACCGGCATGGCCGCTGTTAGGTTGGAGAGTCCCTTGGGGGGTGAGCGCGCGTCTGCAGTCTGAAAGCGAACAGTTCCCCACATTATCGAGGATTAGATCGTAGCGCTGCCCGCTTTGGGTGAAGTCCTCTTGGGTGTAATCAATGACATGGTCTGCGCCGATCGAGCGGACCATGTCCACCTTCCTCGTGCTACAGACGCCAGTCACTTCCGCTCCGAACGCCTTGGCGATCTGCACGGCGAACGTTCCTACGCCTCCCGACGCTCCATTGATCAAGACCTTCTGCCCTGGCTGTACCTTTCCCGCGTCGCGAAGACCGCGGAGGGCGGCGACTGCGGAAGTAGGTACGGCGGCGGCCTGCTCAAGCGTGAGGTTGGCCGGCTTCGGCAAGAAGTTGTTTTCTCCAGCACACACATACTCGGCACAGGTGGCGTTGCACGCACCGAATACCTCATCACCTGGTTGAAGCCGCGTCACGTTCTTGCCGACCGCCTCAACATGCCCTGCCGCATCGTATCCCGGAACATAGTCCTTGGGTTTGGGCCAGCCGGCACTCATGCGCACGACGTACGGCACGCCTCTCATGGCGAAGACATCACCTGCGTGGAGGGCAGCCGCGTGAACGCGTACCAGTACCTCATTGTCTTTGATTCCCGGCTTGTCGATTTCCTTGAGCTCCAGGACATCCGGTGAGCCGTAGTCGTTTTGGACGATTGCTTTCATTTTTTCTCCTCTCCTCTGCGTCGTGAATATCCTCCCTGAGGCCGGCCAGATCACGATCAGATCGGCTCTTCCGCCCGCTGCTTGATGCCGAGCAGCATCTTGCGCTCCATCACGAATTGGGCCGGTTCCAGGAGAAGGTACAGAACAGCCAAGAAGCGGGGCCGGGCGTCGCCCCGCCCCCGGATGGTCAACCGTGTGGTCTGTTCGTCGATCTCACTCAGGATGAATGACCAGGTGAAGTTCAGGTAAGTCGGGTTGGTGCGATCGACCGGACGCCTGGTGCTGAGATCCATTGCCGTGAGGACCAGCGCCCGATTCGGCTCGATGGCTGCGACACACATCCCCGGCCCGCCTTCAGGAGCAAACCGCACGATGTCGCCCACCTTCAGGTCCTGCAGCTCCGGGATGATCCGATCTGCGCTGTGGATATCGAGGCCAAGCAGGTTCTCGATCCAGTCATAGCTATAGAGCCCGCCGCGACCCTGTCCCATCTGCACGAGCCACGGCCAGATAGCAGTGGCCGACGCGTTGATCGTGATGGATCGGGTGCTCTCAGTCGATGGGTGGGGTATCAGGTCATCACCCGGCTGGGGTTGGTTAACCTCGGTATCAGTCGCGCCCCACCTCAGGTGCCAGGGCCGGATCGCAAGCCCGTAGCCGGCCATGGCTGCCGCTCCAGCCACGACCATACGAGCGCGTGTTTTCATGGGGTTCTCCTCCTTGGATCCATTGTCATCCTTCGACCCTTCGACAGGGCTCAGGACAAGGCCCAGGTCACCGCTTCGTCATTGAGCCCTAACTTCTGCACCGCAGAAGTATGGACCCAGAGCCAGTAATCACATGCATTCACCACTGAGACGGCAACGGCGATAACCTCCTTTGTCAAGCGGTCGAGTTTCCCCTCTTCTACCATGACCGGCTTAACTCTGTTCCAATTCGCCTCCAAATGGCCAGGCTTGGAAGTCATGACCTTGTAGAGATTGGGGACAAAGTCAATGCCGAGCTGGGACTTGGTCTCCTCTTGAGGAAAGCGGCTGCTCCTTCCTCCGCAAGCCGCAGATCGCCGGCCCGCATCTCCGCTGTATTTTCACTGGGCTGCCTCGGGGTCAATGCCCAGGCTCGCCAGGGCCGCCTGTTCCGTATCGAACATATCCACGTACATGGGCAACCGCACCAGTTCGAAGATTTTCTGATAGTGGCTACTCACCCCATATACCAGCACTTTCTGCTTCGCTTCTTGGGCCTCCATCACGATCCCGATTAGCACGGCAATGCCAGACGTGTTGATGTATTCGGCCTCTTTCAGGTTGAAGAGAATGTTCTCAGCTCCCTCTTCTGTGACCGCGTGATAAGCTCCCTTGATAGCCTCTTCGCCCGAGGCATTCACGTCACCCTGAAGGTCGATAATGGCCGCCTCGTCCACTTTCCTACGATCTACTCTAATCTCCTTTTTCAACACGACTCCTCCCTTCGACAGGCTCAGGACACCGCCTTTTGCGGTTCCAGGTAAATCACCATACGGAACTGGTTCCCCATTCCGGCCTCCGGCTCGACAAACTCCGCCTCGTCTACCAGGTGCTGGATAACGAACATGCCCAGCCCCCCAAGCTCTTGCAAGCCGCCGATCTGCTTTTCGATGTCAGGCTCTTCAAACTCCGCCGGCGGAGGAGCACCCCGACCTTCATCCTTCACATTGATGGCCAGCCTCGTATCCTCAATGGTCAGGCTGACAAGCACCTTAGCGGTGGCGTCCAGAAGGTTGCCGTGCCGGATGGCGTTCAGGCAGGCCTCACTGACGGCCGTCTTCAAGTCTTCAACCCGCTCGGGCGTGAAGCCCATACGTTCTGCCACGACGGAGGCCAGCCTCATGGCCAGCTTCTCGTAGCCAGGTTCGCTGGGGATCTTCAGTTCAACGGTTCTGGAGTGATCCACATCCCTTCTCCCTCCTCCATCTCAGTGAACAGTATTCAGTGACCAGTAAACAGTAGGGCAATAGCCAGGTGAGTATTCCAGCAACTGCTCACCGTTCACTGTTTACTGATGACTGTTCACTGGATTACCACGCTCCCGACTGCCACATCTCAGGGAAGATCTCGGCGTCATCCAGGCCGATTTCAGCCAGAATTGTTACGGCCTTTTCCAGGCATTCCATCGCTTTCTCCCGTTGTCCTTGGTCCATGTAGAGCTGGCCCAGGTTGTCGTAAGTGCGGGCCAGGCCATGTCGATTCCCGATCTTGTCACACCACTCCAGACTTTGGTGGTACTGGTCAACGGCCAGCTCCCAGTCACACTGGTGATGATAGATCAGGCCCAGGTTGTTATGGGAAGCGGCCAGGCCGTAGGCACTCTGTGTCTCCTCCCAGAGCGCCAAGCTCCGACGATGGAACGCGATGGCCTGCTCCCAGTCGCCCCGACTCCAGTGGACGATACCCAGGTTGTTGCAGGCCTGAGCGGTGATCCGCTCGTCCTCTATGCTCTCGGCCATGTGCAGGGCCAGCGTGCCTAACTCGATGGCCTCATCCAATTCGCCCCGACGGTAGTAGACCAGTCCCAACCCTGAGTAGATGCGGGCCGCCTCGGCTGCGTCTAACTGCTCCTGCATTGCCCTCAGTCCGGCCTCGAAGGACGCCACTGCGTGATCGTGTCTCCCCCATTTCTCGAAAGTCCGCCCTTGTTTCCGATGGATGGTGGCCCGCCGATGAGACTCTTCCGCCAGGGCAAGAGCCTGCTCGTAATGCTCCGTAGCCCGTTGGTACTCACCCGTCAGAGAGTAGACGTCGCCCAGGTGTTCATGCACATGCGCCAGGCCTTGTCCTGAGGGACTCGAAGGATCGGCCGGCTGTGTCTCAGCCTCGTCGGCCAAAGCCAAGGCCCGCATGTAATGGGCGATGGCTTCCTGGTTGGCATACGCGGCCTGAGCCGCCTCGCCGGCCATGACCAGATACCGATAGGCTTTATTGTACCGGTAAGACTCCAGAAAATGCCGCGCCAACTGCACAGCGACCTCCTGCAGTTGCCCTTCGTAAAGCTGCTCCAGACAGAGCCCCACGTCTTCGTGGAGCAACACCCGCTCGGCTTCGGTCAGCCCGTTGTATAAGTGTCTCTGAAAAAGGCTATGTCGGAAGCGGTAAAGGAAGAGGCGTTTTCCGCGCAATCGCTCTACGCCTCGCTCCCCGATCAACTGATGTTGCCTGTCCAGTTCGCGACTCAGCCGGGGAAGCAGTTGCCGTTCGCTCATCTGCTGCACTCGCGCCACTACCTGGGCCGTGAAATCCTCCCCTTCCACGCTGGCGCAGGTTAGAATCTCCCGCAATTCCTCTTCCAGACGACTGATGCGTTCTTCGATCACGGCTTCCACCCGTGGCGGGAGATCGTGAAAGTCCAGTTCCTGCGCCTGGTACCACACGCCTCTCTCATCCTGAGCCAGCCAACCTCGCGCGACTATGTCGCGCAGCAGTTCCACCAGGAACAAGGGATGCGCTTCGGTGCGCTCCAGGATCAGGCGCTTGAAGTCCTCGTCCAGACGATTAGGCTCATAGACCTGATCGATGTAGTCCTGAACGAACCGCTCCAATTCTCGGGGATCCTGAACCTGGGCAGACGACTCCAACTCGACCTCGATGCGGCCGTAGTAGCGTTTCAACTCGTTGACCACACGCTCCAGGGGATGGCGTTCCACCTGTCCTGAGCTTGCGCCGTCCCGAGCTTGTCGAGGGGTCGAAGGGCGGCCCAGGGCTACCTCGGCCGGCCGGTAGGTGCCGATAATGAAGATGCGGCTGTCCCCGATGCGCCGGCCCAGGTGGAACAAGAGACTGATGGATGCAGCGTCGGCCCATTGGAGATCGTCCAACACCAGGATCATGGCCTGTTGCCTCGCCATGGCCTTCAGCACGTTGGTGTACTGCTCGAAGATGCGGCTTTGATCCAAGGCCTGCCCTGAGCCGGCCGAAGGGTCGGTGCCACCAGCCCCCACCTGCTTGCGCTCCGTCAGTTTCTCCAGTCGATCTAGCCAGCCGGCCTTGCCGGCCAAGAAGGTGGCTGCCCGCGTCGCCAGTGCCACTGGCGGCACGAAAATCTCGATCAATTCTGGCCCGAGGTCCACCAGAGCCTGGCCTGAGACACGGAGAAAGCTCTGCAATCGGTTGGCATTCTCCTCCGTAATGGTTCCCTCGGCCAGCTTGCTTTCTACATCACCCGTAAGCAAACCCAACACCTCGCGGAAGGGTAGGTAGGCATCACCGAGGCCGGTTTGGGCGTTGCAGTCCCCGACGGCGACGACCAGATCGGCGTGGACGTCCTGGACACACCGGGCGAACTCGGTGACCAGGGCCGTCTTGCCGGTGCCAGCCTCGCCGGTGACGAAGCACACCTGGCCCTGGCCGGCCAGCGCGCGGTCCAGGAACGTCTGAAGTTGAGTTAGTTCTCGTTCGCGTCGGACAAAGATTTGCTTGGTCATCGTGCACCTTTTCGGGAATGTACAAGCGTTGGGAGTTATCTCCTTTTGGGCAGCAGCGAGGGCAAGATGCCTGCAACGTGTTGCGGGTAGCGGTCACGCCAGCTCATCGGCCGCAGACCGCTGAAGTGTCACCAGGGTTACGTCGTCCTCTTGCTCCCAATCGGTGCCGGCGAACGCGGCCAGTTCGGCCAGCAGAAAATCAATCAGTGCCGTTCCGCCGGGATGGTCCGCCATCAGCGCCCCCAGGCGTGGGAAACCGAATATCTCACGCTCCGGGTTGTGGGCCTCCACCAGGCCGTCGCTCGAAAAGAGAATGCTCTCCCCGGGAGCCAGCGTGGTTTCGTTTTCCTCGTAGCGCATGCCGGACACCAAGCCCAGGGGCAAGCCGGCAGCCTGCAATTCGGCCACACCGCCGTCATTCCGCCGGTAGGGTGGGTTTTGGCCGGCACTGGCGTATTGCAGCCGCCCGCTGTCCGAATCGAGGACGGCGTACAGGCAGGTGACGAACATATTGGGGGGCATGTCAGGGCAGAGCACGTCATTGACCCGTTCCAATACCTGGCCGGGTGAGGCCAACCGCAGGCCGGCGGCACGCAGAACAGCGCGGGTGGTGGCCATAACCAGGGCGGCCGGCACGCCTTTACCGGCCACATCCCCGATGATGAACCCCAGCCGTCCATCCGGCAAATGAAGAAAGTCGTAGAGGTCACCGCCGACGGCTCGGGCCGGCTGATAGTACGCTGCTACCTGCCAGCCTGGCAGTGCGGGTACTTCTTTGGGCAAGAGCGTCTGCTGTATGAACTGGGCGACGCGCAGTTCTTGCTCCAGTCGCTCCTGCTTGACCTCCTCCTGATGCAGCCGCGCCTTCTCGATGGCAATGGCGGCCTGGTTAGCCATCAGACGCAGGAAGCGTACCTCGTCCTCATCCAGCAGTCGTGGTCGCCGTGTGTCAAGCACCAGAGCGCCGATTGAGCGGCCCTCCGCGATCAGTGGCACGACAGCGTGCCCCCGAAAGCCTTCTGTCTCCAGCCAATCCGACGTCCAGGGGGCCACATCGCTCTCCTCGATATCCTCCACATGCAAGGGCTGCTGCGTTCGCATCACCAGCCCGGGGCCGCTGCGCTCGTCGGCGGGCACCCAGCGCTGCTCGGCCACCGGGTCGTGGCGCCAGCCACTGAAGGCGCGAATCGCCAGATAATCGGGGTCCTCACCAGGCAGCAACATCGCACAGGCGTCGGCTTGCAACAGAGTCCGTACCTCCTTGACCAGGTAGCCCATCAGGTCATCCAGGTCCAGGCGGCTCAGCAATTGGTTGGACATATCAAGCAGCGCCGCCTGCTCATGGATACGTCGCTCCTGTATCAGGTCGAAGAGGCGCGCGTTCTCCTCGGCTAACTGCTGAGCCTGCTCGTAGAGCCGAGCGTTCTCGATGGCAATGGCGGCCTGGGCAGCGATGGTGGACAGGAGGTTGAGGTGCCCCTCGTCGTAGACACCCTCTGTGGTGTAGCTTTGCACGGCAATGACGCCCAACACCTCATCACCGGCGATCATCGGCAGCCCCAGCCACGACCTGGCCGGCGTTCCAATGGACTCAATGCCCAACTCCTGCAAGCGGCCCTCGACGTCGTCAGGCATCAGCAAGGGTTGGCGATGTCTGATGACGTATTCTGTCAAGCCCGGGCCAGCCTTCCGTCCACCTGCATCTCGCCTGACGCGGTCCCCATCGACGTAGAGCGGGAACGAAAGCCAATCCTCGTCCTTGTCATAGAGGGCAATGTACAGATTGGTGGCATCTATCACGCGGCCCATCTGGTGGTGAATCAAGTCCAGGAGCTCGCCCAGCCGGAGGGTGGAACTGATCGCCTGACCAACCTCGTTAAGAACAGCCATTTCGTCAACGCGCCGTTCGCGCTCAGCGAACAGCCGGGCGTTCTCGATGGCCACCGCCGCCTGGTGGGCCAGGGATTGGAGCACCATCACGTCGCTCTCGTCGAAAGCGTTCAGGCGGCGGCTCTGGGCATGCAACACACCGATGGTCACTTCTTGCGTCCTCAGCGGCATGGCCAGCTCCGACCTGACCTCGCTGGCCTCGCGCAGGCCCAGGTATCGTGGCTCCTGGCTCACGTCAGGCACCAGTAGCGGCTTGCCGGTCTGGGCCACCCAACCGGTGATTCCCTCCCGACCCACCTTGAGGCGCGGAGGCCGAAAGTCAGGATTCCCCCAGACACCCCCAGCCCCTGCCTTGAAGACCAATTCATCCCCCTCGATCAGGGCGATGCCCACCAGGTAGTACTCCAGACTCCCCTGGATCAGGTGGGTGATCTGCTCCAGCAACTCGTCAACGGCCAGGATGGAAGTGATGCGGTGCCCTACCTCGTTGATCACGCGGAACTGCTCTGCCCGCCGCTGCTCAGCCTTGAAGAGTCGTGCGTTCTCTACGGACACGCCGATCTGGTGGCCAATAGAAAGTAGCAGGTCAACATCCTGCTGATGGAAAGGAAGCAACTGGCGGCTAGCGGCCGTCAGCACGCCCTGTACCTGCCCCTTGGAGACGAGGGGAATGCTCGCCAGGGAGCGATACCCTTCCCCGATCACCTGTTTGGGTGCATCGGAGTCCTTGCGGAGGTCGTCTATGATGATAGGGTTGCCAGTCTCCGCAACTCTGGCGGAGATGATGCCTTTGGCTACCGCACGTCGGAACGCCTCCGAGAGCCCACGCTGACAGGCCATCTGGAGTTCACCCGTCCTGAGGTTCTTCAGATAGATCACCCCCGACTCGAACTCCAATACCTCCAGCACCTTGTCCAGGGAGTCGCACAGGACCTCCTCCAGATCCAGAGAGCGACTCACCACCGCAGCTATGGCATTGAGGGTTGCCAGTTCTTTGGTTCGGTTGGCCACCCGGCGCTCCAGGTGGGTGTAAGACTCCTGAAGTTGGGCCGACATGAGATTGAACTGTTCGGCCAGTTCTTCGATTTCGTCCCCCGTTTGTGCCGTTATGGTCTGGCCGAAATTGCCCCTGGCCACCTCCTGGGCGGCACCGATCAATTCCGTGATGGGCTGCGTGATCCGCCTTATCCCGACGGCGACCACGAGGGCTGGTGCCAGTACGCCCAGCGCCAGCAGCAGGATCAGGAATCGCCGATAGCCTCTACTGCCACTGGTCAGTGCAGCCCAGCTCTCCTCGGTGATGAGACCCCAAGACGTGCCAGGTACCGGAGCGAAGCCGGCGACGATGTCTCGCCCCTCGAAATCGCGGGTGCGGACAGCGCCCACCTGGCGGCTCAATACCTGCTGCACCACTGTTTGCGCGGAGAAGTTATCTCCGATGCGGTCGGTGTCAGAGTGATAGATCACTCGGCCGTTGCCATCCACCAGGAAAGTGTTGCCCGCTTCCCCAATGTGCTGCTTTACTATGTCACCGTAGAAGGTACTCACGGCGGTTGTGCCCAGACGAAACATGCCGGCCATCGTTCCCCGGAATTCGCCCAGTTCGCCGGTGATTGGCACGGCAACGACGATAACCTCTGCCCCTTGTGGTCCGTCGGCCACGATTTCCGAGAATTCCGGTCCTGGAGAGCGAACCATCTGGCGAAAGTAGTTGCGGTTGGACCAGTCCTGCCCTATGATTTCCGTTCGCTCCGGTTCGGACGCCACGACCATCCCAAAGTTATTGAGGATGAGCACGCCGCCGTCGAAGATCACCACGCGGTTGCTGGCCCGCTTGAGGGCAGTCCGTTGGAAAGGTGGGTCACTTTTGTAGATGTCTGCGGTGCGTGCCAAAGCAGTGAGAATGTCGGTGTATTCCGCAAACTCTGTCGCCAACTGGCCGGCCGAGAGGCGAATCAGTTGCTGGTCCCGTTCAATAACCAGGTTCTCCGTCTCCTGCTGGTATGCGTAGAAGGTGACCAACGCCACCGTGAACAGGATGATCGCCGTCGGCACGAAGGACCAGGCGATGATTTTCGTACGCAAGCTCCCCCACCGGATTCCTAACAGCACGACTGTCCTCCTTCCGGGATAGAGATAGCGATAGTGATAGAGATAGGGGTCGTGGTCCACTCACTATCTCTATCACTATCGCTATCTCTATCCCTATCTCTGCTGAGCTTCCTGGATTTGGCGGCAGATGTCCTCCATCCGTTCCACCGGCGCCTGGCCCAGCGTGAAGATCTGATCCCATGCGGCGTAGGTGATCCGCTTCGCATCCGCCATATTGGCGAAGATCTCAGTCGTTACCGAATAGCCCTTGAGATGCCCGTCGGCGAAGGCGGCGATATCCACGTCCTTGGCTTTCTGCGGGAACTCTTCGCGGATGAAACCCACCCAGTCATCTACGAGAGAAGCCCGCGCCGGCTGGAGGAAGTTGGCCCGGGCCATGGCCCGGCCGTACTCCTTGCTGATGAGGAACTTGAGGAGTTCCCAGGCCGCGTCGGGGTGCCTGGTCCCGGCGGAGATTCCGAAACCATCCGTCGTGGCCAGCGTCACCCGGCGTACGGGCCCCGCCGGCAGGGGCGCGACCCCGATCCGGAAATCGGCCCCTGCCAGGATGTCCTTCAGCGCCCAGGAGCCATCTTCCACCATGGCGATCTGCCCAGTGATGAAGGCCTGGCGTGTGGACATATTCTGCACATCCAGGAAGGTAGCCATCACCTTGTCGTCCCACATGCGGGCCCGAAGCCATTCCATGGCCGCCATGGCTCCGGGCTCGGCCATCCGGCAGCGGGTCGGATCATCGGGGTCCACGAAGTGGCCGCCCCAACTGTTGACGTGCACCTGTATGCGATCCCATGAGATGTCAAGCATGCTGCCCCACAAGTTGGTTTGACCGTCGCGGTCGCGGGTGAGGCGCTTCATGGAAGCCAGATAGTCATCGTGGTCCCAGGTTTCGTCGGGGTAGTCCATGCCGTATTCATCGAAGAGGTCCTTGTTGTAGTAGAGTGCCAGAGCGCCGTGGTACTTGGGCAGGCCAAACTGCCGGCCATCTCGAGTGAAGAAGGCCTCGTACTGGGCCGGGTCCCAATCGGCAATGGTAGCCTGGTCCAGGTCGGCCTCGACGTAGGAGCGCAAGTCAAGTGTATATCCCTTTTGGGCCCAGATGGGGAGAAAGGTGCAGCAGCCCTGGAAGACGTCGGGCGCAGTGCCGGCCTCGAAGTCAGCCAGCATCTTTGCCTGAAGGTCCTCCGGGTCAGGGGTGTAGAAGACGCGAATGTTGGGGTGGGTGGCGTGGAACTCCTCCAGCATTTGCTGAGCCATGGGAGGGAACCAGTCAGTCCGCCAGTCCTGGTAGACCAGTTGCCCCTTGTCTCCGCCCCGCCGCGAAGTTCCGGGTTGGGACGGGGTGCAGGCAGCCAGGGCAGCGCCGGCGGCCGCTGTCCCGGCCAAGCGCAGGAACTCGCGTCGGGATAGCGTTGGCGAGACCGGGAGCACGGGCGTGTGGGCCTCATGCTTGTGCTTCGGTGCGTCACTCATCTTGTCCTCCCTGCATGGACCCTTCAACTCCTGATACTAAACCCAACACCGCTCACCCATTTCGAGCCTGTGGGCGAGCCGGCGGGGGCAGAGACGAGTGGCCAGCTTTCGCTCCATGCCCGCGTTCAGCCGTTCGAAAGACGTGGACGGGGGACCAAGCTTGTCCCTTCTGTAGACTCAGGGCAAGCTCTGAGCCTAGCGGTGTCCTGAGGCCCCTCCTGAGCTCGTCGAAGGGCCTGTCGAAGGGTCGAAGGATCAGGGCGGGCCGGCGGGATTTACAGTTTCGTGACCAGGAGCGGACTCGGCTGCGATATGGCTCTTGAGGAATCATCTCGCGCGTTGATAGCGAGGTTCCTTTGCAGCGGTAGTAAGGGTGGGCCGTCAACGACCGCTTGGGCATCACTACTCAGTATCAGTACCTGGGAAAATTCGCTCCAGGCGGGTCCGAGACCCGCCGATTTGACCGGTCACGGACCGGTCAAGAGCGAAAATTCTCATCTACCGAGTATAGCACAGAAAGGTGTGGGAGACAATGCCCCCCGAGGAGAGGGTACGAAGCGTACCGCAGTAAGCTGGAAATGGTCGATGCGTCTGCCCCACGCCGG
>JBHHXF010000024.1:0-17602 GCA_046756905.1 Anaerolineae bacterium
TGCCGAACACTTGATCCTGGGCAGAAGCGACTCCAGTACCGGCCAACGCCACCAGCAGGGCCAGAACCAGTCCGAAGAGCCTTCGCGTTTTCATCTTGCGGTTTGTTCTTTCTCCTCACGATATCATTGCGCGGTCCAGGTCAGGTGCGGGCGCATTCAAAAGTTGGGGGACCCTAATGAAAGGGCACGTCTAGCGCCGGTCGAGTGCGCCCGAAGGGCGTGTATCGAGGCCAAGCGGGTACTTCGCAGAGCCGCTCGCTTGATTTCGATGGTTTCGGTGCGCTACGCTACTCAACCCAAGCCGCTACACCACTCAATCGGCGCTCGCTCCCCCAAGTATTGTGGCGGCCAAATTGTAACACATTCACCTATCTCCTGGCTGACTCGCGATCGACGATGAACTGACGCGGAACCGGCAGTGTCTCGACGTCTGCTTCATTATATCATGTGAAGCCGCCTCCTACGCGCGACATTGCGTGAACGTTATCGCAAGACTCCGTGAACGTTACGCAAAGGAAGCTTGAAGATGCCTATAGTGGACGCTGTTTCTGGGGGGTGTTAGGAACGGGCGTGCGGGCCCAAGCTGTGCCGCGGTAGGTGATTCCGAGTTTGGCCCTGAAGTGCTGGTCGGTGATCGGCTAGTGATCGACCTTTGTCGATCACCAGGCTTGGCCTCGAGGGTTATGTGGGATGGTGGAATATGGCGATCCAGTTGGCGAAAAAAGGACCGGCCACCAACGGCGACCCTGCCCGACCACCGTCAGCAGCCAGCCTATGACCATAGTATAGCTGAGGGCCGTCAGGAAAGCGTCAGGATTTCGCCACTGTGAGTCAACTGGCAGCATGAGTTACGACTTCGCTGCCAGCGCCTCGTAGAAAGTCAGCGCGTCATCCCCCAATGCCAGGGCCAGGGCTTCCTGCGAATCCGTTAGGCGAACCCAGGCTGACTCGGGGAGCTGACCCGACTCGCCTTCCACCAGCTCAGCGCCCGAGTCCAGCAGATCGCGCAGAGGAACATCCTGACGGGCCGTCTCTAGAACGTGGGCCGGCCTCAGCCAGATGAGAGCCGGCAGTTCCATGGCCGGCCACGGCTCCCCATCATGCTCGGCCAGGAAGACCACCAGACAGGCTTCGCCGTCATGGTTCTCGTGCCACGGCTGGTGCGGTGGCGTCCGGAAGCGACGGAAAACCACGGCGGCCGGCCGCTCTTCGCCCTGCAACGTCATCCGCTCGACGTCATCCCGGCTACGCACCACAACGGTCTCATGGCAGGGGAGTAGTCGCACACCGCAGCCCATCTCTTCGTGGGCTTCTCGCAGCACGCCGGCTGTCACCGATTCATCTTCGTCTTCCACGCCGCCGCCAATGCCCGTCAGCTCGATGATCTGGCGCGAACCTTCTGCGTGGGGTGGCCGGCAGCCGTACAGGAGCCGGCCATCCTGTCGCAGGATCAGGCTGGTCCCCACGAACATGCCGGCGGGCACGAGATCAGAGAGGCTCTGGGACTCTCTAGCTCGTTCTTCTTGGCTTTTGTCAGTCAGCAAACGTTATCCTCATTTCCCGCAAATTGATGATAGCGCCTGTACGAGTCAGAAAATCCATCCCCAACTAGAATATGCTGAATATCAAGCGCGGTTCCCTGATAGCCAACAGTGACAGTCGTGAATGGAAGATCATCTTTCAGTGATAGCTACGGCATGGCTTCTCCGAATTCCTAACCATTCACGTTCGCGGATGTCAAGTTCTTTGCGGCTTGTATGCACATAGTAGAACTCGCGGAGTGGGTATTGTTGATGAAGCCGGCGATACCTGCGCATGGCGGCGCTGCCGTCAGGGCAGGTTTCAACAACGGCAAGGCGGTTAAGTTGCCGTTGGTTGTCTGGCGTTGTGTGCGCCTCCAAGGCTTCAACGACGAGCCACTGATCGGGGTAGGCAGTGCGAATCTCAGGCCAAAGCATGTTGACTCCTTTGGTGCTCATCATAAGCGACGACGTTCGTATTGTGCGGAGAGTGCAGGTACCCGATCACCGGGCGGAACTGTGCGTTCATGCAAGTATGATGATACCACCTAATGCGGAAACCATCCACTCCATCGTAACTACCCAGGCATGTCATTTCGACCCCTTCGACAGGGCTCAGGATAAACTCCGGGAGAAATCCCTATAACGTCACTTCAACCCAGAATTTGGCAGGCAAGACCGACACTTGGCTGTGGGAGGAAAGCGAACTCTATCCAGCAAACACGCTTTCAGTTGTTGCCTCACAGGGATTCCTCCCCCTCACTCCGTTCGGGGTCGGAATGACATGGCCTGGCTGAGGAGTTGCCTCCAAAGTAACTACCCAGGCAAGTGCTCAGCCGAGGGTTGCAAACCCTCTCCGAGCATAGGCTGGGTAGTTACACTCCATCCATGAATTGCCTGAGTAGTCACGCTTGGACGCCTATCCTCACAGCTTCTCTTCAACAACCTCAATGGCCTGCTCCAGCCATTCAATGTACTGCCGTTCATACTGTTCCCCGAATTGCCGGACCAATTCCCACATCACGCCCTCCCGAGTCAGGCCGGTAGACGCGATGATCTGCTCGACGTAGGCTGCGGTCTCCTGCTGGTAGAGCGCCAACTGCGCGCGGTGTAGGCGTAGTTGGCGCTGCAATTGAGCACGGATAGTATCCTTGTCCAACGTGCCGGAAAAGAACAACTGCAGCAGGACCGGCTCCTTCGTACTCGACCACGAGTCCAGAGGGCTGGCCAGCCAGCTCAGAAGCTCTGCGCGGCCGGCCTCTGTCAAAGTATACACCTTCTTGTCTGGCTTCCCCTCCTGCGGCACAACGACAGCCTCGACCAACCCTTCTGCTTCCATCTTTTTGAGCGTGGGATAAATCTGGCTCAATTCGGCGTGCCAGAAGAACTGGGTCGAATTGTCCATGTGCTTCTTCAAATCGTAGCCCGTCATCGGGCCGCAACTGAGAAAGCCGAGTAAGGCATTCCTGAGTGACATTGAGCACCTGACCAATCAAGAACTGATTCGACTGTCGAGAACTGCTGTACCGAAGAATACAATCAGTCCAGCCAGGATCAACCAACCGGACCTCACGTCGAATCCGGGCATTGTGGTGACCAGCAACAACCCTACAACCGCCAGCAACCCTATTCCGGCCCAGAAGCGCAGCCGGCCCATAGCTGCCTCGTAATCGGCGATTTGCAGTTGGGTGGCGCGTTTCTGATATACGGAGGTGAAGATGAAGGCCGGGACCAGCAGCCCGTAGCGCAGGACGGTGAAAACCACCATCAGATTCGAGAGCAGAATGGCAGCCGCCCCGACCAGTGCCGCGACAATAAACTGCCATCCCCATATCAGGCTGATGACGGCGTTGGGGTAGATGAACATGCTGTTGCGCCACAAGGCTTCGACGTAGCCCCACTTGGAGTAGTTGCCCGAGAGCGGCGTATCGGAAAACAACAGCGTTCCCAGCCACAAAGCGCCCATTACCACGCTGCTGATGACCGAGCCCCAGATCGCGAACCCGGCGTCGCCGGCCACGGTCGGAACGCTGGCCAGCGCAAAGAAGCCCAGCCCGCCCCACTCCAGCCACAGTTCGCCCTGAGTGCGCCGAAGCGTTGATTCGTTGAAGACCAGCCGATAGCCGACGATTAGCACCGACAGGAGTAGCGGCAGCCCGACGCTGATCCAGTGGCTCACGCCGGGCAGATCAAAGGTGACCCAGTGGATCATCCAGGGGAGAAAAGCGACGGTCATCCAGGCCATGCCGGGGAGTGGGATCGGTCCGGCGGGGCGCTGGCCGGCGGGCGCTTCAAAGACGACTTGATCGGTAGGCTTGAACAGACTGTCCATCTTGAGCAGCAGGCTCAGGTCGCCATTGGCGGTGTACAGTCCCTGCATCAAGGCTTCCTGCCCCGAGATTTCGCCATTGCTGATCTGCAGCCACACGTCGGAGGGGGTGGTGATGGTGAGTGTGGGCGCGGCCGCCGGCCCGGTGTGAAATGTGCACTGTCCAGCGGCAATGCGCAGGTGATAGATGCCGGCTTCAGGGCCGCTCACGTCGAATTGAACCGTCGCTTCGAGGCCATCCGCAGCGTCGGCGTCAAAGGCAAGGGGCATACCCTCGATGGTCTGGCGCAGGTTGAGATCCGCTGGGGGTTGCATCATATCAACACTCCCACGGCGGCGCGGTTTCACGCGTAACCGTAAGCGGATACCCTTCGGGACGCAGCAGTGGCCGCCCAGTCTGGGCCACTCGTTCAATGAACCGAGCGGCGGTAACTGGGCCTTGAGTACGCGCCAGGGCGTCCCCGATTTCCCGCGCGCACTCTCGGAAATGCGGCTCTGCGAGCAAGCGATCTGCCTTCATGCGAATCTCCTGAGAAGTGAAGCGCCGGATGTCCGCCCGCTGACCAGCGCCCAGGTACACCACCCGGCTGGCGTTGTCGCCCTGCTCTCCCCCAACGGGCAGCACCAAAAGCGGCTTCCCGGCGGCCAGTGTTTCGTTCACCGTGTTGTTGCCGCCGTGACTGATGACCACATCCACGTGGGGAAGCAGTTCCACCTGAGGGACGCGCTCGAACAGCAGGACGTGATCGGAGAGACGCTGCTCTCGCAGTTTGCGGCAGGCGCCCCCCGCGCTCACGATCAACTGGTAGCGCCCGTCGGCAAAGGCGTCTATGATTCTGCTGAACACCTTGGGTTTTCTGTTAAAGACCGTCCCCAGCGAAACGTATATCTTTGGCCTGTCCGGCGACAACTGTTCGAATGGGAAACCGTCTGCCTGGATGCTTCTTCGATCAACGCAGGGGCCGATGAAAAAGGTGGTGGGCGGCAATGGATCGCGTGGCGCTTCGATAGCCTCGGCCGTGAGTACCAGATTGAGCCAGGGCGACGCAGGCCGCGTCAGGAAACCCTTTTCACCGGGCGGCAACCCTAACCGTTTTCGCGCGCGGGCAATGGTGTTGTCCACACTGCGTTCCAGATAATCCGACAGAAAACGATACACCTGCCCTTTGCGCCCCCACTCGCCCCCGATGGGCAACCCGCTGCCAAAGGGCGGGATTCCCGGCCCTTTGAAACCCAGGCCGGCGTGATAGATAGCGACGTAGGGAACCGCGCGCGACTCCGCCGCCAGACTCGCGCCCACGAAAGAAAAATCAGACACCACCGCAGCAGGTCGTAACTCATCCATGACCTGTCCGGTGGCGCGAGCGTAGTGGGAAAGCCCGCCGAGGAACAGTTTGACGGCCAGGAAGGTTTCCAGATACCCGGAGGTCAACGGCAAGAGCACTCCCCCCAGCATAGATAGCGACGGGCGAAGGTTAATGAAACGAAATCTGTTGTCCGCCATGTACTGCTCGATTTTGGGTGGGGCAAAGTGGGCGAACACGACCGTATGCCCCTCCGTCCGCATCTTGCGGGCGATGGTGAGCAGGGGGTTAAGGTGGCCCATGGCGGGGTGTGCGGAAAACAGAAACGTGCTCATTGGGGGCTAACTCCATACGCGTCAACCTAAGCGGCTAGCGACCGCCGGTCGAGTGGCCGAAGGCCGTATCGAGACCAAGGGAGCGGGTCTCGCCAAGCCGCTTGGCCTCGATACGCGCCTGAAGGCACTACTCGACCGGCGCTCCCGCCTTAGGTTGACGCGTATGGGGCTAACTCGCATTGAACAACTCCCCCATCTTCATCAACAGACCGAAGTCACCCTCGACGCGGTACTTCTGCTGCATGAAGGCCTGCTGGCCGTCCAACTCGCCCCGGCTGATAGCCAGCCAGACCTCCGAAGGGGTGTGGATGGCTACCGTGGGCGCCGGCGATTCGCCTTCCTGGAAGGTGCACTGGCTGTCTTCGATGTGCAGGTAGTACGTACCGGGCTCGTCGCCGGTGACGAGGAATTGGATGTCGGCTGTCAGATCGCCGGCTGCTTCGGCATTGAAGACGGTGGGCATGCCGGCAATGGTGTCGTGGCAGTTCAGTGATTGCAGGTCCATCGTAGATACCTCCTCGGTGATTTCATTCGTTTCCGGAGAGGAAATGTCAGGCGACATCAATGCCTTTCCCCGCTCGCCGGCCAGATACGCCTGGGCAAGACGCGCCGCGTCACGCCCGGACAGCATAGCCGCGCTCATCCCGCCCCCGGTGACCCAGGCACCCGCCAGAAACAGATTCGGAATCGGCGTCTTCGCATCCAGCCGGCCCAGGTACATGTTCTCCACGGTCTGTTCCGAGCCATAGATGCTGCCGCCGGGGTTTAGGCTATAGCGAAAGTTGGTCAGAGGCGTGGCGATTTCCTGGTACTTGATGGCTTCGCGTAAACCGGGCAGGTGCTGCTCCGCGCGATCGATCAGGGCTTCGCCGGCCGCCTGCTTCAACTCCAGGTAGCGTGGATTCCTCCGATAGTAGGTCGGGCTTGTCCTGAGCAACGCCGAAGGATCGCCGCCCGTGCCCCACTGATCGGCGTAATCCCACGGTGCCAATGTCGTGATGGTGACGATGCTGCCGCCGGCCGGCGTGCAAGCGGGATCGAAGTGATTGTAGTGGGTGATCCCGAAGTCGACCTCCTGGAAGCGGCCGGCCATCATCGCCTCGTAGTCCGCTTCAACATTGTAGCCCGAGGCGATGAACAGCTCGTGATGCGGCCACCCCTCGGCCAGTAGATCGCGCTCCAGACCCAGGTAGACGACCAGGTTGGAGACAGCCGGCTTGGGAGACTCGACTTTGTGCACGTAGTCCTGTGGCAGGTGATGGCGGCCGACAAACTTGAGCATAGTGTCCGGGGCATTGGCGTTGCTGACGATCAATTCGGCCTCGGCGCGCAGGCCCTTGTCGGTCTCCACGGCGACAGCCATCCCATCCCGTATCTCGATGTGGTTGACGGTCTGCCGGTAGCGCACCTGGCCGCCGTGGGCGAGGATCGTCTTCTCCAGGGCGTGGCTCATGGCCTGGCTTCCGCCCTCGGGGGAGTATCCGCCAAACAGGTGGTAGCTCACCCAGGGAAAGATAAAGGTGGCGGCGTTGAGCCGGCTGGGCGGCAGGCCGTAGAAACCCCACAGCGTGGAGAAAACTGCCTGTAGTTTCGGATCGTCTATGTGCCGGCTCATGAAATCACCCCAACTCTGGCTCATCGCAGCCAGCATGTTGGGGTATTTGCCAGGCATGGCCTCTACTGGCGGTCGCAGCCCCAGCTCCCCATCCGCCATAAACCGCCGCACTTCGAAAAACACCTGCAGCATGGCATCGATAAGCGACCGGAGGCCGGCGGCTGCGTGGGGGAAATGTCGAATCAACTCGGCTTCGTATTGCAGCGGATCGGCGTGCGCTGTGACTTCGTGCTCCGGGAAACGCACAGTGTAGAACGGGTCGAGCCGGTTGAAGCGCACCTGCTCCAGCACGCCCAGGTCACGCAGGACGGGATAGGCCCAGCCGCCTGGTGCAGCGCCATCGAGGGCGTGCAACGCGACTTCAAAGCGATACCTTCCACGCCGGAACTCATGGGCATAGCCGCCGGGGACGGTGTGGTGTTCCAGCACCAACACGCTCTTGCCGGCTTTTGCCAGGTAGCCGGCAGCGCTCAGCCCGCCCAGGCCGGCTCCGATAACGACGACATCGAACCTCTTGACTGGCATGATTCCTCCTGTTCAGCAAGATTGTGGACGGAACGAGATGTGGTTGAGTGACACAACTGCTTCACGTACACAGCAGTATATATCAGTGTTGAGTATATAAACTCTTATATATTATACTCAGACAACATCTCTTTGTCAAGCGGCATAGAACCTGGACCGAAACCTTCAGAGTCTGCCGAAAGAGGGTAGGAATGGGGAGCCGTGAGTAGAAGTGCAGGAAGTTGGGACGGTTCACGAGTTTGTGATGCTCCGGCCCCCACCCCCAGCCCCCATATGCGTCAACTTAAGAGGCTAGCGACCGCCGGTCGAGTGGCCGAAGGCCGTATCGAGACCAAGGGAGCGGGTCTCGCGAAGCCGCTTGGTCTCGATACGCGCCTGAAGGCGCTACTCGACCGGCGCTCCCGCCTTAAGTTGACGCGTATGCCCCCAGCCCCCCCAACCCTAGGGGAGGGGAGCAGACATCGCTTTCTCGAGGGTTGATGCATCGAACGGTGCCTGCAAAGCCACGACGCTCCGCTCAGAATGACAGTCATGTCCGTAGACATTGGATGACGATCCGTAAATAACTCAGCCCGTTTCACAAGCCAGTGAACCATCCCCGGAAGTCGGATACGTGGGCGTTTAGCAGGCAGGCTTTCACAAACATGCCGGCGGGCACCAGATCGAAGAGGCTCTAGAACCAGCCTGCCATGTCTGACTCATCACCGCAATGCTCACAGGGCAGAGTGACGCCGTAGGTGCATTTGTTGCAGTTCTCGCAGTGCCACTCTCGCCAATCACGACACTGATTGCATATTTCGCAGTGCCAGGTGCAGCTATCTTGTTCCACACTATCCCAGCAAAACGAGTACCAATAATCTTCGCCGCTACATCCCTCACAGGCGTATTCTTTGAGCAACTCTGAGAGCGGTACACTCGCATGCCCGCAGGGCAGTTCACGTACCACCGCCAACTCCTGAGGTGACAATGCCTTGTAAGCCTGTATGTTTTGGATTGCGCAGATCGACAGGTTATCCACGTCTACCCCATTGAGCGGATTACGGCAATGGACACAGCCGCAGCCCTCGTCACACGGCTCATTGTTCCGAAGGCAAGTGCATCGCCTATTCTCACACCCTGTTTTGCAGTTGCACTGTTCGCGTTTTTCCATTGCGACACCTTCTTCCGGCG
This sequence comes from Anaerolineae bacterium, assembly GCA_046756905.1. GTDB lineage: Bacteria > Chloroflexota > Anaerolineae > Epilineales > JAANWY01 > JBHHTZ01. The sequence goes on from JBHHXF010000024.1 coordinate 8,799, forward strand.
AGCTTCTCTGTATGAAGCTCTCGCTGTTATGTCTAGGAACTCATCGTGTTTCGTCATATGGCCAGCCGGTCTCACAACGCTGGCATCTACCCACGGTCGGGGGTCACGGACCCCCTCCGAGCGAATGTGGCACATGTGACATTGTCGAGCTACTCAGGTGGAGCAATCAGTTCGGGTGACTCCCCAAATTCCTCGATGACCTGGCGGCGCAACCCTTCCCGGGCCTCGGCAGGCAGGCCGAATGCCATCGCCGAGTAGTCCCAGGCCCGCTGACGGATCATGTCGCGCTCGAACATCATCCCGCAGTGTTCGCAGAGGGACAAGTCGTCCACTGGCCCATACAGGTCACAGGCCTGGCATCGGCCCTCCCAGACACCCCATGACTCATCCATGTTCTCATCAAACTCAATCGAAGTCATCCCGCATCACATCCCCAGGTACGCTTTCTGAACCAACTCGCTTTGCAAGAGTTCCTCCCCCGTGCCCTCCAACGCAACGTGCCCGGTCTGCAGCACATAGGCCCGGCCAGCGATTTCCAGCGATTCGCGTACATTCTGCTCGACCAGCAGGATAGTGAGGCCGGCCTCCCGGTTGATGCGCTGCACCAGCTCGAAGATGGAGTCCACCAGTTTGGGCATGAGGCCGAGAGAGGGCTCGTCCAGCAACAGGATGCGCGGGTTGGCCATCAGGCCGCGACCGATGGCCAGCATCTGCTGCTCGCCGCCGGAAAGCGTGCCGGCCACCTGGTCCCGCCTTTCGGCCAGCCGTGGGAACAGGTCGAACACCCGCTCCATCGCCGCTTCTCGCTCGGCTTCGGTGCGCAGGAAAGCGCCCAGGTAGAGATTGCGCAGCACCGTCTGCTGGGCGAAGATGCCCCGACCCTCCGGGACGTGGGCGATGCCCTGCGCGGCGATCTGGTGGGCCTTGAGCGTGTGGAGGGGCGTATCGTCCAGCAGAATGCGGCCGTGAGCCGGCGGCCGGATGCCGGAGACGGCCCGCAGCAACGTCGTCTTGCCGGCCCCGTTGGACCCGATGACGGCCACGATCTCGCCGGCGTGGACTTCCAGGGATACGTCGTGCAGGGCCGGCACCTCGTCGTAGCGGACTTCAATGGCCTCAACTCGCAGCATGGTACTTCTCCCCCAGGTACGCTTCGATCACCCGCTCGTTGGTGGCGATCTTCTCCGGCACGTCGTCGGCAATCACTTGGCCCGAGTCCAGCACGACGACCCGGTCGGCCAGGGGCATGATGACCTTCATCACGTGTTCCACCAAGACGAGGGTGATGCCCTGGTCGCGCAGCCGGCGCACCATCGCGACGGCGGCATTCGTCTCGCTGGGGTTCAGGCCGGCCATCGCCTCGTCCAGGAACAACAGCTTCGGCTCGGTGGCCAGGGCTCGGGCCAGCTCCAGCCGCTTCTTGTCGGCGATGGTGAGGTTGCGCGCAATACGGTCGGGCTCGTCGGCGAGTTCGATAAACTCCAACACCTCTAGGGCTTTGCGCCGTGCGTCGGCAGTCCGAGGGTGTCGAAGAAACGCTCCCACCATTACATTCTCCAGCACCGTCATGTCGCGCAGCACCTTGACCAGTTGGAAGGTGCGGGCGATGCCGGCCTGACACACGCGCTCCGGCAACCAGCCGGTGATCTCCCGATCCAGGAAGCGCACGCTCCCGTGGGTCGGCGGGTAGAAGCCGGTGACGCAGTTGAAGAACGTGGTCTTGCCGGCACCGTTGGGGCCGATGAGGCCAAGAATCTCGCCCTGGCTCATCTCCAGGTCGATCTCCTGGTTGGCCATCAGGCCGCCGAAGCTCTTCGTCAACCCCCGAACCTCAAGAAGCGCCATACCTCATCCCTAATCTCCAATACCCAATACCCAATCCCCCACCGCGCCATCAGCACCCTCCGACCGGCCCCTCGATGTTGGGCGAGGGCTCCCGACCGAGCCCTCTTGCGGCGGCGGTCAGGAGACCTTGCCGAACAATGGGTACCCGGAAGCCAATGCCTAATCTCCCACTGCCCCATCAGCTTCCTCTGACCGGCCAGCCGCAGTAGCAGCCAGCCCAGCCTCCCGCGCCGGCCTGGCCCATCGCTGCTGCCACTGCCGGAACAGCCCCATCAACCCCGCCGGCTGATAGATGGAAATCAGCATGATTAGGAGGCCGTAGACGACTAGGTGCAGTCCGCCGGCCCGCCCGGCCAGGTAGACGCGGGTGTACTCGGCCATAGGAATCAGTATGGCGGCGCCGATGATAGGGCCGGCCAGCGTGCCGGTACCTCCCAAGATGGCCACCAGGCACATCTGGATGGACAGGAGCAGCGCAAACACAGTGTTGGGGCTGATGTACAGCACGAACTGGGCGTAGAAAGTGCCGGCAATGGCTGTGATCGCGGCGCTGATCACAATGGCATATAGCTTGTAGCGGGTGATGTTAATGCCCAGGCTGCGGGCGGCATCGGGGTCTTCACGAATCGCTTTGAGGTAGTAGCCTACCCGGGAACGTTCGATAACGTACGTCAACAGCAGTGTGATCGCCAGCATGGCTAGAATGATGTAGTAGTAGCCCTGCCTGGCTTCGTGGAACTGGAAGTTGGCAATCTGATCCCCACGGATGATTGGCAGATACACACCGACGGCAGCGCCGGCCCAGTCCCAGTTGCGGAACATCACGGCGAAAATCTCGCCGGCGGCGATGGTGGCGATGGCGAAGTAGTGGCCGGCCAGCCGGAAGCTGGGCCAGCCGATGATGGCCGACACGCCGGCCGCGACCGCCGCGCCCGCAAACATCCCGATCCACGGCGAAATGCCCCACTTCGTGAGCATGAGCGTCGAGGTGTAGGCTCCCAGGCCGAAGAAGATGGCATGGCCCAGGGAGACCTGGCCGGCATACCCGCCAATCACGTTCCACGCCAGCCCCAGCACACTCCACAGCAGGATGAGGATCATCGTGCGCTGCAAGAACGACTGCGTGAACAGCCGGGGAAACGCCAGCAAGAGTACGGCCAGGATGGCCAGGGCGAGCCATTTCAATGAATTAGTTGTCATGATTACCTTCGGCCAAACAGCCCCTGTGGGCGAATGAACACCACGACCAGGTAGATGCCGTAAACGAGGACGGTCTTGAAGCGAGGCTCCCACAGAAAGCCGCCTAACACTTGGACCAGGCCGATGAGGATGCCGGCGACGAAAGCCCCTGTGACACTGCCGAACCCCCCCAGGGCCACCGCCACGTAGGCGACGAGCACGAACACGGCCCCCACTTCAGGGAAGATAGGGTTGAAGGTGGCCAGTAGTGCACCAGCGACGCCCACACAGGCCAGCGCCAACCCCCAGGCCAGGGCGAACATGCGGTCGGTGTCGATGCCCATGAGGCCGGCCACTTCCTTGTTCTCGGCTGTTGCCTCCAGCGCCCAGCCGGTGCGGGTGTTTTTGAGGAACCAATACAGCAAGCCCGTCGTGATGGCCGCGCCGATGGAGGCCACCAGTTGTGGCGTGCCGATGAAGATGCCGAACAGTTCCAGCCGGCCACTGATCAACGTATCACCAATTCTGCGGTAGTCCTCGGTAAATATGACCTGGGCCAGGTTGCGCAGGAAGACCATCAGGCCGAAGGTGACAAAGATCTGGGCTAGCATCGGGGCGTCGAGCACGTACTTGATAACCAACTGATAGGTGATAATGCCCAGAATGAACAGAATGATCGCAGTTACCGGGATAGAGAGCAGCGGATCAATGCCCCACAGCGCGTACATCCAATACGTGATGTACATTGCCAACATCAAATGCTCACCGTGGGCGAAGTTCACGATGTCCATCACCCCGAAAATCAGTGTGAGGCCCACCGAAATCAGGGCGAAGACAAAGCCGATGAGCAGCCCGCTGACCAGCGTCTGGGTCAGCAGTATGGTTTCGGGCGACAAATTGGGTCTCCTCTTTTGGCAGACTCACCGGTCACGACGAACGATTCCAGATTATCCATCTCGGTGAACGAACGATTTGTCCGGAGGTGCAACAACAATCGCCCGCCTTCTGTTCATTCTCCATGCTTGCTGAAATGCAACAACTTCAACAGTTCGCGGACCTTGGACCGGGTCCAAATATGTCACAAGCTCATCCGTGACTGTCTCGACCACCACGGCATGAAAGACCCACAGAGCGTCCAGCGGGAATAGATTCAAGAGGAGAATCGGATAGAGGCCATCTGTTAGCCAACGTCTCAGGTCGTCCCACGATGCTTCTCGTACTTCTTCTGCCCAAAGGCCGTAGCGTCGAGCACACGCTACCGCATTCTCAGCCGCCGTACCCAGCCAGTCCGTTTTGCAGCAATCCCGTAACGTTGCTTCGTCAACCTCGATCCCCCAGTAGGCCATGACCATTCTCAGGCAGGCAGGCGCGCAGGACAAACGGGTTTCTTGCAGATAGAATCTCAGCCCCGAGGCCCTATTGGGAGGTGTGTCCATCAGTCTCTTGGGGTGAATTGCTTGTCAGTAGAGACTGAAACGCCGATTCAAGCTCCGTCTCTTTATCGAGTGAGACCCGCTGCGCATTGACCCGGATATCATCAATCGGCGTCCAACCTACGATGAGACCTAGTTCGTCGTCCACCGTCACGACACCCACCAGCCCGACGATTCCATAGCCGGGCGAGGTCAAAACGAGCGGGACAACCCAAGAAGCACGCAAGGCGGTAACCATGCGACAGGGCTGCCCTACGCCAACCAAGTCTCCCAGATTGTCAGCCACAAAACCCTGAACGGCCGAAATCGCTTGCTCGGCAGTGATACGGGGTTTGGCTTGTATCTTTATCATGTCTCAAGTCCTTCTACGAGCGTACAGATTACATGTCAATTCGACCGGGCCTAGTACAGGCTTGTCTCGCCCCTGCGCCATCTCCCGTCCTGCCGACACAGATACACGGATCAGGCAATTGCCCATCCGTGTATCCGTGCCAAGAAGCTGTGTTGAGCTAGCGGTCCGCCCACTGCGGGAAGGGCCAGATGATGTCGGCCGAGGCCAGGTCGAAGGGCCAGACCGTCTTGTACTCGCCGTCCTGAATCTGGACGATTATCCCACTGCCCAGGATGTTCTGGTGAGTTTCGGGATCGAACTTGATGCCCTTCCAGGGCATGATGATCTGGTCGGCGGGGATGTCCGTTTCCATCAACGCCTTCTGGATGGCCGCCGGCTCGGTGGAGCCGGCCCGGTTGATGGCATCGGCCAGAACCAGCATGCCGGTGAAGGCGCGGGCCGAGTTGCCGTTCATGTTAGTGCCGTAGCGCTCTTTGTACAGGTCGTTGACCGCCTTGACGATGGGCTTCGTACTGGCCAGATCCAACGCCCACACCTCGCGGCTGAGGATGTAGTTGGCATCACCGCCCAGGGTCTCCACGAACTCCGAGGCGACGAAACCTGCGTCCATGGCAATGATCGCCGTTGGCGTGTAGTCAAGCTGCTTGTAGGTCTGCATGTAGAGGATGGCGTCAGACACGTACGACGACTGGAGCAGGACGGCCTCGCCGGCGGCCTTCAGTTTCTGCACCTCGCTGCTGACGTCTGAGGCCTTGGCCTCGTAGGGAATGTTGGCGGCGACGTTGTAGCCATACTGCCCCGCAAACTGGCTCTCCAGCTTGTTGACGTCAGTCCCCCACAGGGTATTCTCATTGAGGATGGCGACGTTGCTGACGTCGAAACCCTTGGCCTTCATGTCGTCGAGAAACTCGAAGAAGTTCTCGGCGAACAGCCTGTCGAAGGGGGTGGTGCGGAAGAACCACTCGAAGCCGCGCTCAGTCAGCGTGGGTGACGTGGACTCCGGGTTGAGGAATGGCACGCCTTCGCGTTCCGCGACCTGGCTGGCAGTGGCAGTGACGGCACTGTTGTACGAGCCCACCAAAGCCGCGACGTTCTCGGTGGTGATCAGCCGCTCGGCTTCGGCGGAGCCTTTCTCGGGGTCGGCCTCGTGGTCGCCGAAGACCAGGCGAATCTTGGCGCCGCCCATGTCGGGCAGGCCGGCTGAGCTGGCTAGCGGCAGGTTGAGATCGTACTCGTTGTTCACGATGTCCGTGGCCAGCTCCACAGCGTTTCTCAGGTCAACGCCGGTGGCTGCCAGAGCGCCGGACAGCGGATAGATAGCGCCGACGACGATCTCCTGGGCCGCTACGGGCTGGGCCTCAGCCGGCTTCGCCTCTTCTTCGGGCACCGCCGGCTTGGGGGTCGGTGCCGCGCACGCAACACCGACCACACTTAGGATGAGCAGGACAAGCAACAGGGGATACCAACGGGACATGAGCCTTCCTCCTTTCGTGGTTGGGAAAGATGGGTGATCTGGGAGAATAGTATAGGTACTTAGGGCTATGTGTCAAGTGCGGAGGGACTGAACGGGGAGTGTGGGGGATCTTAGGGGAGGACTGCGGTTCCTAGCTTGTGGGCTGGCCAGCCTTCGTCGTGTGCGGCCACGCAAGTCTAGTGTTTGACTGCGGTGCTCACTTGCCGTCTCAACGCATGAGCGGCGACAGGTACACCATGTGGGACTGCCGGCCAAACAGCCGGCCCTTGTCCACACTCACGGCCACATTGCCGGCGCCATCCACAGCCTGGACGATGTAGTCCAGAGTGTCGGGCTCGAAGAAGGGCATCAGAACCTGCCACGAGAAGCCCTCGACGAGCTGAAGCTCTAGTGTCTGCCACACACCGTCAGCGGTGGTATAAGTGACGACCACACGCTCCACACCGCTGGGGTCCGTCACATCCACCCAGAACTCCACGCCCAGCGCCGTCTTCTCGTAGCGCACCTGCCAGATGGGGGGCGGCTCCCAATCGGGCGATGTGGAGTAGTAGAGGTCGTAGGTCAACGAATCGAAGCGCCGCTCCACGCCGTAGGTCAGGCCCGACGAGGGTCTGTTCTTAGAAGCTGTTGGCGGATCGTAGGAGCGATCATTCTTGAACTGGCCGGGGATCACGACCAGACGCTCCAATGTTCCATCGGTCGTCTGCAAGCGGTTGATAGTGTGGAGGCGGGCCGGCGCCCAGATGTGGAAGGGGAAGGTCGGCTCGGTCAGCGTGGTGTCGGTTAGGGGGCGCGTGATGACCGGGTCGAAATCGTACAGTGCGGTATAGGTAGCAGCCGTCCACAGTGCGCCATGGGCTTCAAGCTCCGGCTCCTGGATGCCCCAGGCGAAGCGTGGCTGGACAGGCCGACCAGGCCGGCTGAGAGTACCGTCGTCGGCTGACAGGTAGGAGCCGGCTGGCGTCTCTACCCGCTCAAATTGCGGCTCCACGTGTAGGGTGCGTTTGTAGAGGTCGTTGCTCACCGCCTCCATCGCCTCCTCCGTCACCTGCCGTGGATCGCCGGACGGGACAGCCAGGTCGGGGACAACGACGCGCAATGATGGAATGCCAAACAATGTTGCCTCGACCAACGCCTTTTCGTGATACAGCCCGAAACTGGCCGGCCCCGCTCCAGTCAGAAAGCGCTGCTTCGCCCGCACCAACGCCGTTCCCATGGTGACATCCGGTGTGCCAGTGATTTCCTGCATGAAATAGGTCAACAGTCGCTCCGAGAAGTCATCAGACCAGGCGGCACCGTATCCGTAGCCGGTGTTTAGCAGGCTGGAAACCCCCCATCCGGTCAGCGCCTGACTGAAGTCGAGTTTATCAGCCGTGCCGGCCCAGCGGTCGGGCACGTTCAGGCCAGCATGAGAGCCTATTGACAGGAAGATAGAAGGCCTCAGCTCACCACCCACCTCGGCAATGGCTTCGGCGGTCAGAGGGCCGCCGCTCTGATCCGGGGACGTGGCCTGGTTGTGCGAGAAGCGCGCGTTGGCCACACACACGTCGTGGTGCGTATTCAGCAGACTGTCGCGCAAGTCTGAGCCGGTCCAGTCGGTGGCAATCATGCTCTCGACGTTGATGCCAGCGTTGCGCAGGATGTCCGCGATCTGGGCGGAGCTATCGGCGGAGAAGTCGTAACCCACGATCAGGCCGGCATCCAGCGCCAGGCGGCCGTCCATTTCCTGGAAGGTCTCGACGGCGTCGATGATTTCGCGCGGCGACTCCACCAGCCGGCCCACAGGACGGTCTGGTACGAAGAGCCGGCGACCTCGCCACGCCAGCGGCTCGTCATCCACGTAGAAGTCATCCGTTAGAATGTATCCCCGTTCCAACGTGCTGGAGAACGGGGAATCCGGGTTGGCGTCCACCTGAGTCATGTATTCAGACTCGTTGGCGACATTCACCTCATCAGGAACGCGGTGGAACGGGATGAGGTCATCATTGCCCACAATCAACACCTGCTCGATACTGGGATACGTGACGCGAAGCTCGTCGATGTACAGCTTGATGGCTTCAGTGACCTGGTTCGCAGCATCGGTATTGCAGGCATCGTTGTCCCAGGCGGCGTAGGCAGCCTCCACCTCGACGTTATTCTCGACCGGCTCGATCATGCCATTCACGGCCGGGTGATCCGCCAGACGCCTGAGGGCCGCCAGCAAGTCGTCGGTCGAGCCGGGTCCGCCGAAGTAGGATTCCATGCGCCGCTTGTTCACCAGGATCAGTGTTTGAGGTGTGTCACTCGACGTCCAGCGCGCAACGATCACGCCTGGCGGGTGAGGTGGCTCGACCGTGCAGTGCCGGCTGTCCGCCGGGGGATCGATTACGATTTGCAGGGTGTAGGGGCGAGGCAAGGCGGATTGAAGGCTCGTGGACGCATGAACGTGCTCTCCGCCTTGCCTCGCCCCTACCGGTCCTGCATCTCCCGAATGCGCGCCGTTGTACCCCTTCACCAGGAGATAGTACCAGCCTGGTTGGTA
>JBHHXF010000025.1:0-17598 GCA_046756905.1 Anaerolineae bacterium
ATAATACAGGCGAGCCATGAAACAAAAAATGCCGAGGGTGGGAGTCGAACCCACACGGGGTATACCCCCACGGGTGTTTGAGACCCGCGCGTCTGCCAATTCCGCCACCTCGGCACAATCCGAAATTAAGTATAGCCAGGTCCTCAGGATTCGTCAAACGCTATGCCAGCAGCCGAATTCAACGAAGAGGCTCTGATCCAGCAGGCACAGGCCGGCGATTTACAGGCTTTCAACCGCCTCGTATATCACTACCAGAGCCTCACCTACAACGTGGCCTATCGCATTCTGAGCGACGCCGACGCCGCGGCGGACGCAACTCAGGATGCCTTCCTCTCGGCCTATAAGGCGCTGGACTCATTTCGAGGCGGCTCCTTCAAAGCATGGATCCTGCGGATTGTCACCAACGCCTGCTACGACGAGCTGCGCCGCAAGAAGCGCCAGCCTACCAGCTCGCTGGATGCCCTACTGGTCCAAAGCGGGACACACGAGGTGTTCGTGGACCGCACGGAAAACCCCGAATCTTACGCCTTGCGCCAGGACCTGGGTCAGATCATTCAGGCCGGCCTGGAGACCCTCCCGGAGGATCAGCGCGCGACGGTGGTGCTGGCCGACATTCAGGGTCTGCACTACAAGGAGATCGCGGAAATCACCGGCGTTGAACTGGGCACGGTGAAATCTCGCCTGAGCCGGGGGCGGGCCCGGCTCCGCGATTTCTTGCGCCAGCAAGAGGAACTTTTGCCCCATCGCTATCGTCTTAGGGGCGACTGATCAAGGAACCAGGCGGCCAGTTGGATTGAAGCGAATGCGGAATTCTGGAAGAAATCTGAATCAGGGGAACCACGTCCATCTCGAGAGCGAGCTGCTGTCGGCCTACATCGATGGCGAAGTGACGCCCGACGAAGCAGCGCGGGTTGAGCAGCATCTACCAACCTGCCGGCACTGCGCGGATGAGCTGGAGTCGCTCCGCTGGACGGTGAACCTGCTGCGCGAAGTGCCACCGATTCCTGTTCCGCGTTCCTTCGCCGTCCGTCTGGCGGACCTGGAGCCGGAACCGGTGCAGCGGCGGCCTCTGCCTCGTTGGCTTCTCAACGGCTTGCAGTGGGCCACGGCTGCCACGGCATTGTTGATGATGTTGCTGATTGCGGCGGACTTCCTCAACCTGGGACAGCCGGCGCTGCCGGCGGCGTTCATGCTAAATACTAAGGTGGAACGCGCTGCCCCCATGGTTGCCGGTGAAGCTCGCGAGCCGGCGGCTGAACAAGCCGAGGCTCCTCTGGTGGCCACTATCCAGACTGAGCGCGAGGAGGTTGTGGAACTTTCAAGTGGGCCGCAAGAGGTGCCGGCTCTAACCATAGTCCCCGAAGAGGGGCGAACGCCGCTACGCCTGAAGCCCCAGCCCGGCGAGCCACTAACCGAGGCGTACGTGTATCCTGCACCGGAAGCGTCGGCAGAATTCGATGCTCCCCCTCGCGTCGCAGAGGATCAATCCCCGGCGGAGGGCATCGCCGCCGAGCTGCCGGCTGAGGAGACTGTTCAGCCGACACCGGCAGCCAGCCAATCTATTGATCGGCTTCGATCAGCGGAGATTGGTTTGACGGGGCTGTTCATCGTGCTGCTGGGGCTCACCGTTTGGGCTCGCCGGCGCTGAGACTGTCGGTCACAACTCAGATCAAATTGAAAGGCCGCACCGAATCGGGTGCGGCCTTCCGGTATCAGAAGGGAGCATGTGCAGAGGTACCAATCGCCAGAAAGGACGGCGATGATCAGTCAGAGCTAGGCCGTCAGAGCCTCCTCTGTCTGAGGGTCGAACAGGTGCAGGTTTTCCATATTGATCACCATCGGGATAGTCTGGCCGATGGGGGCACTGGTTCGAGGATCGACCCGGGCGATAAACTGCATGTTGCCGGCGAGAAGATACAAGAAAATCTCGTTGCCCATCAGTTCCTTCACGTCGATCTGGGCTTCAATTGGAGCCGCGACAATGCCCGGCGGTGCAAACTCGGGATCGTGGATATCCTCAGGCCGTATGCCGAAAATGACCTCGGCTCCCACATGGGACTTGACCCTGGGCTCCTCAGCAATCGCCTCCGGAACCTTGACACGAAAGACGCCGGTATCTACCCATATCCCCCTGTCATCCTGCACCAGCGTCGCGTCAAAGAAGTTCATGGCCGGGCTGCCGATGAAGCCGGCCACGAACATATTGACCGGGTGGTCGTACAGATTCTGGGGCGTATCCAACTGCTGTAAGATGCCGTCTTTCAGAACCGCAATCCGGTTCCCCATGGTCATGGCCTCAACCTGATCATGGGTCACGTAGATGAACGTGGTGGTGAGACGCTGGTGTAGCTTGCTGATCTCGGCCCGCGTCTGCACACGCAGTTTGGCGTCCAGGTTGGACAGGGGCTCATCCAGGAGGAACACAGCCGGCTCGCGCACAATCGCCCGCCCCAGAGCCACCCGTTGCCGCTGCCCGCCCGACAACTGCTTAGGCTTTCGATCCAGCAACTGCTCGATACCCAGGATCCGGGCCGCCTCGTGAACACGTTCCTCGATAGCTTGGGAGGGTGTCTTGCGCAGCTTAAGTCCAAACGCCATGTTGTCATACACACTCATGTGGGGGTAGAGCGCGTAGCTTTGAAACACCATGGCGATGTCCCGGTCCTTCGGCGGCACATCATTGACTACCCGATCTCCTATTGAGATAATGCCGTCCGATATCTCCTCCAGGCCGGCCAGGCACCGCAAGGCCGTGCTCTTGCCACAACCGGATGGACCAACCAGCACCAGAAACTCCCCATCCCGGACGTCCAGGCTCAAGTCGTTTACTGCAACCACATCACCGAAGCGCTTGGTCACGCGGTCATACGTCACAGTTGCCATGAATCTCCTCCTTCATTCATTCCGTGCAGTATATCTAGGCCAGTATCGGTTCCCGCTCGCCCACCTGACTCTCCGTGACTTCAAACGCTATCTCATCACCCACAGCATCGGCTATGATGACGTCGCCCGGATGGAACCGGCCAGAGAGCAATCCCTCTGACAGGGGGTCTTCCAACAGATTCATAATCGCCCGACGCAAGGGGCGCGCACCGTAGTCTGGGTCATAACCGTCACGGGCAAGAAGATCTTTCGCAGCCTGCGTGACCTCGAGGGTAAGGCCCTGTTCCTCCAGGCGCGGCGCAAGCCGGCTCGTCTGGATGTCCACGATTTCACGCAAGTCCTCCCTTGTGAGTGGTCGGAAGACGAGCACCTTGTCTACGCGGTTGAGGAATTCAGGACGGAAAACCCGCTTCAACTGATTGAGCACCTTTTCCTTCATTTCCTCATATTCCTGCGCTGCCGTCTGCTCCTCATCCCTTGGAATCGCAAAGCCAAGAGCGGCCTGGCGGTTCAGTTGCTCAACACCCACGTTGCTAGTCATGATGAGGATCGTATTCCGAAAATCAACCTTGCGTCCCTTAGCGTCACTCAACTGGCCGTCCTCCATGATCTGGAGCAGCATATTGAAGGCCTCTGGGTGGGCTTTTTCGATCTCATCCAAGAGGACCACCTGGTACGGCCGGCGGCGGACGGCTTCGGTTAACTGTCCACCCTCATAGTACCCCACGTAGCCCGGAGGAGCACCGACGAGGCGGCTCACCGTGTGGCGCTCCATAAACTCGGACATGTCGAGCTGTAGAAGAGCATCCTCGGTGCCAAACATAAACTCCGCCAGCGCTTTTGCCAGCTCTGTCTTCCCAACTCCGGTAGGCCCCAGGAAGACGAATACACCTATGGGCCGGCGCGGGTCCTTTAGGCCGGCGCGAGCGCGGCGAACGGCTTTAGCGATGGTCTCGATCGCTTCGTTCTGACTCACGATACGCTCGTGCAACGCTTCTTCCATTTGAAGCAGCCGCTCACTCTCCTCGCCGGCGATCCGCATGACCGGAACGCCAGTCCACATAGAGACAACTTCGGCGATGTCTTCATCCGTCACTTGCAATCCGTGGGGCTCATCCTCGAGCCCGCCTCGCAGTTGATCCAGTTGCCGGCGGAGGTCCTCTTCTCGATCGCGCAGATAGGCTGCCTCCTCGAAATCCTCGCGACTGTGAGCCTCTTCGCGCCGGCGCTTGATGTCCTTCAGCTTTTCGAAAGTTTCGCGCATACCAGGCACGTCGGTAACCTTGTACATCCGAACTCTGGAAGCAGCTTCGTCGATGAGATCAATCGCCTTATCCGGCAGATAACGATCCGTGACATAACGGGCCGCCAGATGGGCCGCGGAGTACAGGGCTTCGTCGGAGATGTCCAGGTTGTGATGAGCCTCATAGCGGCTGCGAATGCCACGCAAGATCTCGATGGTCTCTTCAATCGACGGCTCATCCACGAAAACCGGCTGGAAGCGGCGCTCCAGAGCGGCATCGCTCTCGACGTGCCGTCGATATTCGTTGAGGGTGGTAGCGCCGATGCACTGGAGTTCGCCTCGCGAGAGGGCCGGCTTCAGGATATTGGCCGCGTCCACACTGGAGCCGGCGGCGCCAGCTCCGACTAGCATGTGGACTTCATCGATGAACAATATGGCTCCTGTCGACTTAATCTCGTCGATGACCCGCTTCATCCGCTCCTCAAACTGGCCCCGATAGATCGTGCCGGCGACGAGGGACCCCACATCCAGCATCCAAAGCCGCTTATCTCGAACCTGTTGTGGGACATCCCCATCCACAATTCGCTGCGCCAGGCCCTCGACGATGGCCGTCTTGCCGACACCCGGTTCGCCAATGAGTGCTGGGTTATTCTTGGTGCGCCGCGCCAAGATCTGGATAACTCTTTCTATCTCGGTCTGCCGGCCAACGACAGGGTCTAGTTTTGATTCTTGAGCCTGAGCTGTGAGATCGATACCCAACTGGTCCATCAACGGGGTATTCTGCCGGCGCTGGCGTTTGCGCTCCTGCCGCCGGCCGCCGGCCCCCTTCATGATCGCCCGGGTCGCTTGAATGCGGACGGCATCAAGGTCAACGCCAATGTCACGCAGCACATTAACGGCCAGGCCATCACCTTCGCGGATAAGACCAAGCAGCAAGTGTTCGGTGCCGATATAGTGATGGCCCATACGTCGGGCCTCTTCCACTGCCAGTTCGATGACTCGCTTCGTCCGGGGGGTCAGACCCGTCGTCCGGCCCAGCGATGAACGCCGGCCCTGACCTACCGTCTCCTCGATGATCCTACGAATCTGAAACGAATCCACCCCCAGGTCTCTGAGGACACGGGCCGCTACGCCGCTCCCTTCCTTCACCAATCCCAGGAGCAGGTGCTCTGTTCCAATGTAGTTGTGATGCAAACGCTTGGCCTCTTCTTGGGCCAGGATCAGAACCTTGCGGGCCCGTTCAGTGAATCGGTCATCGAATTTGTTGGCCATGATGTCTCCTTACTCCCCCGACCAGGTCTGGGGTCAATCCAACATTCAAACTCAAATCGCTGCTATAACGTCAACTGCGCTCACTACATTAGACTCAACTAAACACCATTATTCTACGTCTGAATCCCCCATCTCTTCCAGAACAACCGCCGGTTGCGGAGATTTCTCCAGTTCCTGTGGGTATTCCTGGTGATCTTCAACCTCAGCCGCGACCTGGTCGGTCGGGGCTTCAACCTCATCCTTGGCCGAGACGGCCGACTCCTCGGCTTGTCGAAGGCTGAGGCCGATTCGCCGGCGGTCAAGCTCGATCCGAATGATACGCAGTGCAACCTCATCCCCCGGCTTCACAACTTCGCTGGGATGATTGACCGGTCGATTGGCCAGTTCCGAGATGTGGATGAGACCTTCCACGCCACCATCAATCCGAGCAAAGGCGCCAAATGCGGTCAGCTTGGTAATGGTCCCCTGGACAAGATCGCCCACCTGGTAGCGCTCACCGATTACCGACCACGGCTCCGGTTTCAGGCGTTTGGCACTCAGGCCGATTCGCTTGCGATCGTCATCGATGTTGATGATTTGCACTTCCACTTCGTCGCCGATGCTCAGAACCTCACTGGGGTGTTTGATCCTCTCCCATGACAATTCTGAGACGTGAATCAGGCCATCAGCTCCGCCCAGATCAACAAAGGCGCCAAAGTCAGCGAGGCTGGTGACGTCGCCGGTGACAACGTCTCCTTCCGCTAATGTAGCCAGCAGCTCTGCTCGCATACCCTTACGACGCTGGCGTTGAGCGGCCCGCTCCGAGAGGATGAGCCTGTTCTGTTCAGCATCACACTCGATGACCTTTAGCCACATCTCTTCACCCACCAGCTCAGACCATGGCTGAGCCGCATCTTTGTCGCGGTATTGGACTCGGCGTTGGCGGGCTAACTGAGAGGCCGGCACAAACCCCCGCACTCTACCCAGATAGACAATCACGCCACCCTTGTTATGACCAGCCACCTTGGATTGGAACACCTCACCGTTATTGTACATCTCCTGCGCACGCTCCCAATCACGGGCGACCTGTGCTTTGCTGACAGAAAGAAGGATGTTCCCAGAGCGGTCTTCGGGCGTCACGCAATACACCAACACGCTGTCACCCTCTTCGAGGGTGCCGACGGAATCGCTTCTTTCCAGATCAGTGCGGTGTACGACACCTTCGGATTTGGCGCCAACGTCTACCAGAAGAGCATCTTCCCCGACATAGACAACTGTGCCGCGCACTATGTCACCCCGGCGCAGCACGCGGTGCTCGTGTCCATTGAGCCAGTCTTCCATGGAGACATCATAATCTAGAGTTTCGACCTCGCTGGTGCGAGGGTCGTGAGGCATGTGTGTTTCTTCTACCTGCATCTACCTTCCTCGGCTAGTGGACTTCACTGGCTATTATAGCCAAGACAAACCTGAAAAGCAAGCCCTTGAGCTCGTAGATCTCAAGCTCAAGGGCTTTTCGCTCATTCGACGATCGCAACAGCCTCGATCTCTATCAACGCATCCAGAGGCAGCCGTGCTACCTGGACCGCCGATCGGGCGGGAGGATGGTCTGTGAAGAACTCGGCATATACCTCATTCATGGCGCCGAAGTCATTGAGATCGGATAGGAACACAGTGGTTTTCACAACTTTGTCGAGGGATGTGCCGGCTGCTTCAAGCACAGCCGATAGATTCTGCAAGACCTGGCGCGTCTGTGCTTGAATGTCACCATCCACCAGTTTACCCGTCGTCGGATCCAGCCCGATCTGGCCAGCGGTGAAGATTGAATTGTCAACCCGAATGGCCTGTGAGTATGGTCCGACAGGAGCTGGCGCTCCTTCTGTTCGGATTACCTCCCGCTCCAGTCCTATGCCGAAGGCCTCGGCATAGCCACGCTGAGGCGGCAGCGATGAGCTTTCTTGTGCCATGTAACCTCCCCAGTATTATGCCCTCAATTGTACAGACACCACCCGGCATTGTCAAGCCAGAGCACTACACAACTGTCAGTAAGCGGTGCCCTAAGCCCAATACGGTTCAGTTAAGCGACTGCTCAGACCTCCGAGGTCTCACAAGGCTCTCGAATGCCAGTGTTGTCACCCAAAACGGCGTGTTTTTGCGCCTGCCAGGCTCCTGATGGAGACCTCGGAGGTCTTAACTAAACCGTATTGGCCCTAAGCCCGGCTCCCTGTAGTAACGAAGGGCTCTTACCGAGCCCAGGCCCGTCCGGCGGCGGCCAAGAGCCTGCCGGCAAGCCCCGTATCAGGCACGGGAGGGGTTTCGTGGCAGGCTCTTGCCAAACAGGGGCTATCGTGCGACGATGTTGACCAGACGGCCTGGCACATAGATCACGCGCTCTGGCTCTCCCCCATCCAGGTGATGCTGCACCTTCTCTGACGCCAGGGCCAACTTCTTCGCCTGCTCGTCTGATATGCCGACCGGAACTTCGGTCTTGTCTCGCGTCTTGCCGTTGATCTGAATCACCAGTGTGAACGTGTCCTCGGCAGCGATTTCCTCGTCCCACGCCGGCCAGGCCTGAGTGTGAATGCTGTATTCACCGCCGATGTGTACCCACAACTCCTCGGCAATGTGCGGGGTGAATGGAGCCATCAGCAGCAACATGCTTCGGATCGCCTCGTTCCAGGCATCGCTGCCGTACAGCGTTGTGCTCTTCGCCGCTTTCAACTCATTGCGCAACGTCATCAGCGCCGAGATTGCGGTGTTGAAGGCGAACTCATCCAAATCCTGGGTCACCTTCCGAATGGTCTGATGAGTCACCCGCCGCAATCTGTGCGGAGGTGCAGGGGGGCTGAGGTGATGGGGTGCTGGGGTGTCGGGGAAATCTCCCCTGCTCCCCCGCTCCCCCGCTCCCCCGCTCCCGTGCTCCCCTGCTCCCCTGCTCCTTGGCCCCTCCACCACGATTGCCCACACGTCGTTCAGCCAGCGCACGATGCCGGCAATCCGCTCCGCCGACCAGGGACCGCCCTGCTCCCACGGGCCAATAAACATTAGGTAGGCCCGCACTGTGTCAGCGCCATACCGGCCAACCAGATCGTCGGGATCCACTACGTTGCCCCGAGACTTGGACATCTTCTCGCCGTCTTCGCCCAGAATCGTACCCTGGTTGAACAGTCTAACCATAGGCTCATCAAAGTCGATCAGACCCATGTCGTGCATTACCTTGGTCCAGAAGCGGGTGTACAGCAGGTGCATGGTAGCATGTTCGACGCCGCCGGTGTATTGGTCAACGGGCAGCCAGTACTCACCGATTTCGGGATCGAAGGGACCCTCGTCGTAGTGAGGGTTCAGGTAGCGGTACTGGTACCAGGAGGAATCGACGAAGGTGTCCATCGTGTCGGTATCGCGCTCCGCTTGACCACCACACCGGGGGCAGGTCGTGAAGCGGAAGCCGGCGTGGTTTTTCAGCGGCGACTCACCGGTCGGCATGAAGTCCACGTCGTCGGGCAGCTCGATCGGCAGCTCATCGTAGGGCACGGGCACTGTACCACATTCAGGACAATGGATCATGGGAATCGGGGTACCCCAGTACCGCTGCCGGCTGATCAACCAGTCGCGCAGCCGATAGCCAATGGCGAAGTTGCCGGCTCCGTTGGGCAAGGTCTCCTGACCGTTCCCTTCCAGCATGTTGATGACCGCCTGCTTGCCTTCGACTTCGATCTGTGCCGGCAGTCCCCATTCGTTGGCCAGTTCGGGCGTCCACTCGTCAGGCCAATACTTGCCCATGCTGGGTGTGCCATCGAAGGGACCACTGTTGACCATGATACCCGGTCCGGTAAATGCCTCCTCCATCTCGGCCGGACGATCGCCCGGTTCGTACTCATCAGCGGGAATGACGACGGGAACGATGGGCAGGTCATACTTCCTGGCGAAAATGAAGTCGCGCTCATCGCCCGACGGCACAGCCATAATCGCGCCTGAGCCGTATGTCATCAGCACGTAGTCGGCAATCCAGATGGGAATACGCTCATCGTTTACCGGGTTGATGGCATACGCGCCGGTGAAGACGCCGGTCTTTTCCTTATCTACCGCCAGGCGTTCGATCTCGGTCGCGCGCATGGCTCTAGCTTTGTAAACCTCGACGTCGTCGCGGTACTCGCCGGTGGTCAGCTCATCCACCAGCGGGTGCTCGGGGGCCAGGACCATGAACGTCGCGCCGTAAACGGTGTCCGGTCGCGTGGTAAAGACAGAGATCTCATCTCCGCGCTCCGACCGGAAGATGATGTCAGCACCTCGGCTCTTGCCGATCCAGTTGCGCTGCATTGTCCTGACCCGCTCAGGCCAGTCGATCCTGTCCAGACCCTCCAGCAACTGCTCAGCATAGTTCGTGATTCGGAACAGCCACTGGTCCAGTTCCTTCTTGGTGACAGGTGTTTCGCAGCGTTCGCAGCGCCGATCTTCACCCCAGACCTGCTCGCGTGCCAGTGTGGTGTTGCACTGCGGGCACCAATCCACGGGGGCGAAGGTTTTGTAGACCAATCCCATCTCGTAGAACTTCAGGAAGAACCACTGGTTCCACTTGAAGTAATCGGGATCACAGGTCACCACTTCGCGAGTCCAGTCGAACATTGTGCCCATGGAGCGCAACTGCTGGCGCATGTTGTCGATATTCTTGTAGGTCCACTCGCGGGGATGGATGTTGCGCCGGATGGCTGCGTTCTCCGCCGGCAACCCAAAGGCATCGAAGCCGATGGGGAAGAAGATGTTGTAACCCCGCATACGCCGGTAGCGCGCCGCCGCGTCAGAAGGCGCCATGGCATACCAGTGGCCAATGTGGAGATCCCCGGAGGGGTATGGGTACATAGTCAGGAAGTAGAGTGCGGGCTTGTCAGACCGCTCACTGACCGTGTACAGTCCATCTCTCTCCCAGCGTTGCTGCCACTTCGGCTCGATTTCTCTTGGATCGTATCGCCTAGCCATCGTAGTTACTCCTTAAGATGCACCGTCCGGGCTTTCGAGTACTGCGTATTGCGTACTGCGTATTGCGTAGTCTGTACGCAATACGCAGTACGACTCAATCCTCCGTCACTGGCACCTGCACTTCTTCGGCCGCCCTCTAGCCCAGTTCAGCGTTCACATACGTCAGCCAGCCGTGGCGATCCGCTAGCCGGCCTTCGGTGATGCCGAAGAACTGGTCCTGAATGGCCTTGGTGATCGGCCCGCGACTGCCCGCTCCGATTTCGACACCGTCGACCGACCGAATCGGTGTGACCTCGGCAGCCGTGCCAGTGAAGAACAGTTCGTCGGCAATGTACAGCCACTCGCGTGTGATCATCTGCTCACGCACCTCGTAGCCCAGGTCATTGGCGAGGGTCATCACCACCGCGCGGGTTATACCCATCAGGATGGAGGCGCCGGCCGGCGGCGTGTAGATGACCCCGTCCTGCACCAAGAACAGGTTCTCCCCGCTCCCCTCACTCACATAGCCGTAGATGTCCAGGGCGATGCCCTCGACGTAACCATGGTCCTTAGCTTCCATGACGATGAACTGCGAGTTCACGTACTGCCCGCCGATCTTACTCATGGCGGGGAAAGTGTCAGGCGCCATGCGTCGCCAAGAACTAACGCCGACGTTCACACCTTGCTCGATGGCCTCGGGACCAAGATAGCGTCCCCAGGGCACGGTCGCGATCATCGCCCGGACAGGGCAGGTGCGCGGGTTAACGCCGAGGCTGTCGTACCCACGCCACACCAGGGGGCGGACATAGCAGGCATCGTGTCCATTCTTGCGGATGGACTCCAGAATCGCCAGGCGGATCTCATTTTCGCTGTACGGTACCGGCATGCGGGCTATTTTGCACGATCGGAATAGCCGTTTGACGTGCGGATCCAATTGGAAGACAGCCGGCCCATCAGGGGTGGCGTAGGCCCGAATCCCTTCAAAAACGCTGGAGCCGTAATGAGCCACGTGGGACATTATGTGAATCGTCGCATCGGCCCAGGGTACGAACTCCCCATTGAACCAGATGTAGTCACTCTCTTGCATTTTTGTATCCTTTCACCGGGCTATGTTAGTGTGACTCCAGAACCACCACGTCGGAGCTGAATCGCGTCGCACGAGACATGACATGCAGTGGCTAACGTGGTTGAAAGGGCCTTACCCACAAGGCCACATATTGTCCGGTATTATACCGCAGGCCCTGGAAACGACAAAACCCCCCGCCCCATCAGGGACGAAGGGTTTCTCCGCGGTACCACCCTGGTTGATAGCTACCTCACTGCGAGGGCGACCTGGCGTGCGCCTATTCGCTACCTCTGCCGACAGATAGATGGCTGGATTGCTGGTTGGCTAGATGGCTGCTACGCTCTTAAGCCATCCAACCATCTAGCCATCTCTCATGGTGGACCTGAGGGGACTCGAACCCCTGACCTCTTGAATGCCATTCAAGCGCTCTCCCAACTGAGCTACAGGCCCGTTTTGCTATCCGCTCGATGCCATAACGCCGGCTCGCGTCCACAGCTATCGGGCAAGGATTCGTGAGCCTGGCCCTTCACTGCGGCGGCTCCCAGGCGAGTTCGGCCTTTAACGGCATCCCCGCGATGCCGGCGGTGGGCTTTCACCTGGTTTTTCCCACCTCGCTGCAGGGATGGCCTACTACTCCTGATCGCAGCCTTTAAGTCTGTTAGATAGCTGGATAGCTGGTTGGCTAGATGGACAAGAGAGAAGCAGCCATCTAGCCAACCAGCTATCCAGCCATCTCCCATGGTGGACCTGAGGGGACTCGAACCCCTGACCTCTACAGTGCGATTGTAGCGCTCTCCCAACTGAGCTACAGGCCCGTTTGGGCACGAGTAATGCTAGCACAGCCGGTGTGAATTGTCAAACCTTTCTCCGCAACTTGAAGCTTTCGCTCTTTTGACATATATTTAGCACAGGAGGAGCCAGAACTCCGAGGTTTCTGGGAACCTCGGAGGACTCGCGTGAGGATATGATATGGAATCAACTGAGCCCCTGAGTCAGGTTGCCCAGGCGCTGGGCACACCATGGTGGCTGTTTGCCGTGGTCTCGCAGGCTTTGGTGATTGTGGCGCCCATCGCCGGCCTGTGGGGGCTGCGACGCTGGCAGTCGGGACCGCCCGGCGACGGAACTCTGGCACGCTGGCGGCCACTGCCACAGCGACTGGTGTTAATTGGACTGCCGGCGGCGGCTGGCTTATTCATCTTCGCCTGTGCCCTGTACTGCCTGGCCTGGTGGCCCAAGCCACCGGGTCCCCGAATCCTGGAGCCGGACGCATCGATTCTGTGTTGGCTGTATTGTGGCGTTTTCATGACATGGCCCTGGGCCGTAGCTGCGATGGCCAACGGATTGGCGCTGGTGGCGGCCGGCGGTCTGTTGGGACGCCCGGACACGCGACGATCCGGCGGCTGGTTGGCGGTGGTGGCCGGCCTGATTGCTTTCCCCCTGGGACTGCTGGGCGTTTACGCCGGCGCTCAGGCGCTGCTGGAGATGCCAGAATGACACATAAACGGCGAATCGGTGTTGTGGTGAACCCCATCGCCGGCCTGGGCGGTCGCGTCGGGCTTAAGGGCACCGACGGCAAGGTGGACGAAGCACGTGCCCTGGGGGCGAAGCCACGATCGCCGGCCCGGGCAGTGGATGCGCTGAAGAGCCTGCGACGCCACAGCGCGACCATGCCCGTGGAGTTGCTCGCCTTCGGTGGCCAGATGGGGGCCGGCGAGGCCCGAGAGGCCGGCTTCAACCCTCACGTCGTCGGCGAACCGGCCCAGCCGGAGACGAGAGCCGAGGATACCCGCGAGGCGGTTCGACGTTTCGTAGCCGCCGACGTGGATCTGATTCTGTTCGTGGGCGGTGACGGCACGGCTGTAGATGTAGCTCGCGCCCTTAAAGAGGCGGGGAGCGACACTCCGATTCTGGGCGTGCCGGCTGGCGTGAAGACCTATTCGGCTGTTTTTGCAGTAAACCCGTTCGCGGCCGGTCGGATCGCGGCGAATTTCGAGCGGGTGGAGCAGCGGGAGATTAACGACCTGGATGAAGAAGCCTACCGCGCCGGCTTGGTCCGCGCTGAACTGAAAGCCGTGGCCAATGTGCCGCTGGATGAGGAGTTACAAGCGAGCAAGGACGTACGCGGCGACGGGATTGAAGGTCTCGCGGCCGGCTTTCTGGATCACGTGGATGCCGGTGTTACCTACATCCTATGCCCCGGCAGCACGGTCGGCGCGATCAAGAATGCGTTGGGGTTTGAGGGCTCGCCGCTAGGGGTGGACATCTGGCGGGCCGGCGATGTACTGGTGCTGGACGCGAACGAGCAGCAGATTCTGGCACATCTGGAAGAGCGCAACGTGATTGTGGTTTCGCCCATTGGCGGCCAGGGTTTCATTTTCGGACGCGGCAACCAGCAGGTGTCGCCGGACGTAATTCGACGCTGCCAGGTGGAGATCGTGACCTCGCGGGAGAAGCTGGACGGTCTCAGGGTCTTGCGGGTGGACACGGGCGAGCCGGCACTGGATGAGCAACTGCGCGGGTGGACGAAGGTCCGCATTGGCCGGTTCGAGCACCGAATGGTGAAGGTGGTGTAAACACCGGAACCAGCATATGTAAGGAGGCATTTGTGCGACTAAAAAAACTGGGTCTACACAAATTAGTGGGGCGCTCCGAGCGGACAACAGTCCGCGACACTAGATGTCGTGGGTCTGCAGCGTTGATTCCACTAGATACGGGGACTGTTGTCCCCTTCGAGCGGGTTAACCCCACTATTCTGCGTAGAGCCAAAAAACTCATGGGATGCCTGATCTGGCTTCTATTGTTTGCGAGCTGTGCAACTCCACCACCCGTAAAGGAGCCGAAGACGCTGAAGATCGGCGTCTTGCCGATCACCGATGTGGTGCCGGCCTACGTGGCCCAAGAGCAGGGCTACTTCACGGCCGAGGGGATCGATGTCGAGCTGGTTCCTGTGGCCAGCGGCGCCGAGCGTGATTCTCTGATTCAGGCCGGCGGCATCGACGGCGGGCTCAACGAGCTGATCACCACTGTGCTTATCAATGCTGGTAGTGAAGAGAAAGTCCGGGTCGTCACCACCGCCCGCCGGCCATTCCCCGACGTGCCGCTGTTCTTCGTGCTCGCCTCCCCCAACAGCGGGATTACGACAATCGAGCAATTGAAAGGGGTGGAGATTGGCATATCGGAGAACACGATCATTGAGTATGTGACCGATCGCACGCTGCAGCGCGCCGGCCTGCAGCCCGGAGAGATTCGCTTCACCAACGTGCCGGCCATTCCCGTGCGGCTGGAGCTTCTGCTAAACGATCAACTCGAAGCCGCC
Source organism: Anaerolineae bacterium (assembly GCA_046756905.1). Classification (GTDB taxonomy): domain Bacteria; phylum Chloroflexota; class Anaerolineae; order Epilineales; family JAANWY01; genus JBHHTZ01. The sequence goes on from JBHHXF010000025.1 coordinate 14,710, forward strand.
GTCTTGCCGGACCCGCTCGCATCGTTAGCCCAGTTGCAGGGGGCCAGGCTCGTTGTAAGCGATGCCGTTTACCCGGAAGTTTCACTCAGCGCAATCAGTTTTCGTCAGGCCGTGCTGGAGGATCGTCCAAACACGGTGCGTGCTTTCGTGCGCGCCTGGGACAAAGCCGTGGCTGACATCAACGCCGACCCTCGCAAGTTTCGCAACGTGTTGATCAAGAACGCCCGCGTACCAAAACCGCTCCAGGACCGCTACGATCTCCCGCCGTTCCCCCAGGGCGAACTGCCCAACGAGGCCCAGGTCCAGGACGTGGTCGATTGGGCGTTGGAGAAGGGCCTGATTCAACAGCCACTGAGCTATGATGAAGTGGTAGCTGCGGAGTTTCGGAGGTAGCGTTTGACGGCTCCCTTCGTCCTGGCGCAGGACCTGACTTTCCGCTATGCCGACGAGCGCGAACCGATTTTTGAGCAGTTCAGTTGGGAGGTCAAATCGGGCGAGTCGTGGGCGGTGATCGGGCCGTCGGGCTGCGGGAAGAGCACGCTGCTCTACTTGCTGGCCGGTCTTCGCCAGCCGACGGGCGGTGTCGTGTTAGTAGGTGGGTCCCCTGTGCCTCGGCCACGCGCCACCACCGGCCTGATTCTGCAGAACCGGGGACTGCTGCCCTGGGCAACAGTGTGGGAGAATGCGGCCCTGGGTCTGCGCATCGGGCATTTCTACAGCGGCAAACAGATGCCCGACGGTCAGCCCCGCCCCTATCCGCCGGCCCTCCCCCTGTCCGAGGCCTATCACTGGTTGGAGCGGCTGGATATTGCCCACCTGCGAGACAAGTACCCGGCTCAGCTCAGCGGCGGTCAGAGACAGCGGGTCGCCATTGCGCGCACGCTGGCGCTGCGTCCCAGCCTGCTGCTAATGGATGAGCCGTTTAGCGCCCTGGACGCCATCACGCGTGAGGATCTGCAAGATTTGACGGTCGTGCTGCAGCAGGAGTTGGGCGTAACGACCATCGTTGTCACGCACAACGTGGAGGAGGCTGTTTTTCTGGGCCGCCGCATTCAGGTGTTGCACGGCCCACCCAACCGCTGCGCCGACGTGGTCGAGAATCCTGGGGCCGGCACGCCGGGCTACCGGGGAACGACGGAGTTCCTGGCAGTGACCCGAACACTGCGCCAGCGACTGGGAGAGAGGATCAAAAACCGGACATGAAGTGGCGACAACTCCTCTTTGGCATTTTGGCTAACCTCATCTTGTGGCAGCTTGCGGCGTGGCTCATCCATCGGTCGATCCTGCCAGGGCCGGCTGTGGTGCTGACCACGTTTGCTCGTGAGGTTGTCGCGGGCGAACTGGGGCGGCATCTCGCGGTGAGCGTCGTGCGGGTGTTGGCGAGCATTGCCGTGGCGCTGGCGTTGGCGGTGCCGGCTGGCCTGGCTTTGGGCCAGAGTCCCAGGCTCAATCGCCTGCTGTCGCCGCTGATCTACATCGCCTATCCGGTCCCCAAAGTCGTGCTGTTGCCGGTCTTTCTGCTGCTGCTGGGCATCGGCAATGCCAGCAAGATCGCCCTCATCGCGCTGATCCTGTTCTTCCAGGTGCTGGTTGTGGTGCGCGATCAGGCCAGCGCCATTCAGCCGGAACTGGTGCTAAGCGTGCGGTCGCTGGGGGCCGGCCGGCGCGCCCTGCTGCGCTTCGTGTACGTGCCGGCCTCGGTTCCCGCCATGCTGACGGCGCTGCGGCTGAGCATCGGCACAGCGGTGGCTGTCCTCTTCCTGGCGGAGAGCTTCGCCACGACCAGCGGCCTGGGCTATTACATCATGATCGAAAGTTGGGGTCGCGTTGCGTACCCCGAAATGTATGCCGGCGTCGTGGCGCTGAGCCTGCTCGGCCTCACGCTGTACTACGTGGCCGACTGGCTGGAGCACCGCCTGGCCCCGTGGCTGTTTGTGGAGTAATCAATGCCTATGAGTCAACGTACCACCATCGTTACCAGCGAATACGGCGACGTCGGGCTGCCGCCGGCCATCCAGTTGCTCCGCGACGGTGGTGCAGCCCTCGTCGCGGTCGAAACCGCCGTCCAGATTGTCGAGAGCAACCCCGAAGACCACACCGTGGGCTTGGGTGGCCTGCCCAATCTCCTGGGGGAGGTGGAGCTGGATGCCAGCATCATGGACGGGCGCACGCTGCGGGCCGGCGCGGTCGGAAGCCTGCGGGGTTACGAGAACCCGATCTCTGTCGCCCGCAGGGTGATGGAGGAACTGCCCCACGTGCTCATCGTGGGCGACGGCGCGGCGCGCTTCGCGGCTGAGATGGGCTTCGAGAAGCGCGACCTGCTCACACCGGAAGCGGAGCGAATCTGGCGGGAGCGGCTGGCGGAAGAACTCCCGCCTGAACGGGTGGGAGAGTTGCGCTACCGCAAGAGGATGCGCGAGTTGGCCCGCCTGGCCACCGATCCGGAGCGGGCGACGGAGACCGTGAACGTCATGGCACTCGACCGACACGGCGACATTGCCTGCGGCGTCAGCACCAGCGGCTGGGCCTGGAAGTACCCGGGGCGGCTGGGGGATTCGCCCATCATCGGGGCCGGCGGCTATGCCGACAACCGCTACGGCGCGGCCGCCTGCACCGGTCGCGGCGAGATGGCCATCTGCTTCTCAACTGCCCGCAGCGTGGTCCTGTACATGAAGATGGGGCTGAGCGTTGAGGAAGCGTGCGTCGAGGCCATGAACGACTTCAAGGCGTTGCAGGACCCGTACGCCGGCGGCATCAGCATCCGCGCCATTGACCGCGACGGCACTCCGGCCGGCGCTTCCAACCGAAAGGATACGTACCTGTGGTACTGGCACGAGGGGATGGATGGGCCGGCGAAGCTGCCGCTCACGCACGTGGACACCGGCCACT
>JBHHXF010000026.1:0-17439 GCA_046756905.1 Anaerolineae bacterium
ACACCCAGCATCCCGCATCCTGTTCGGCAAGGTCTCCAGACCGCCGCCGGTGAGGGGCGGGCTCGGTCGGAAACCTTCGCCCAACAGATGTCCCACATCCCGCATCCCGCATCCCGCATCCCGCATCCCGTATCCCGCATCCCTCATCCCGCATCACACATCGAACACTATCGTTGCGCTGAACCCCTCGGCCGTCTTCTCAATCACCAGATCATTAAACGTCACGGCCTTGACATGTTTGCGGAGCGTGTGACCCTTTACCGGCGCGCCGCGAGCCTCAGCGCGGAGATGGGCCAGCGATATGTCGTGGACCGAAAACTGGGTGTAGGCTTCGTGCTCAGTCTCATGCAGGTAGAGTAGCTCGCTGAGCCAATCCACGAGCAGCACCTCCAAGTCCATCGCTTCCAGCTCAATTTCGCGTGTGACGACCGGCTCGATTGAATCGATGTCCGGCACGATAAGTGTCCACATGCCTCGCGCGGCGTTCACGAACAGCTCGGGTAGGTCCTTGCCCTGAACTCGAAGGCCAACATCGGCCGTGTGCTCGATCTCCTCAAACTCGAAGTGGCCGGGGTTCAGAGGTGCCGCCGGCATGGGCTGCGTTGCCAGAACAGCACGGGCATTTGCCGCGTCTTCGTCCATCTGGGCGATGAGTGCATCAACGCCGTCGAATTTCCTCTCGTCCCGCAGCCGGCGCACGAACTCCAAGGTCAACTCCTGGCTATAGATGTCGCGCTGGAAGTCGAAGATGTGGACCTCCGCCTTCAGTTCGCCATCCTCCTCGAAGGTTGGTCTCACGCCAATGCTGGCCACACCATCCAGCATTTCGCCTTCCAACAGCACGCGAACGGCATAGATGCCATTGGCCGGCACGAGCAGCTTCGCCGGTGTTTCGAGATTGGCCGTCGGATACCCGAGCTCGTGGCCTCGGGCCGCGCCGGCGACGACGCGCCCCGGCAGAGTTGGCAGCCGGCCCATCAACACACTGGCCTCCCCAATTCGGCCTTCGCGGAGCAGGGCGCGGATGCGGGTACCACTGACGATCTCATCGCCGATCCGCATGGGATCGACAACCTGGACCGAGTACCCCAGCTCGCTGCCCAGCTCCCGGAGCAAATCCAGATTGCCCTGGCGTCCTTTGCCGAGGGCGAATCCAGGGCCGGCCCACAACTGACGGACACGAATGTGATCAGCAATTGTCTGCATGAAACGTTGGGCCGGCGTCTGCGCTATCTCCGCGTCAAAGCGCAGGACAATCACCAGGTTCAACCCCAGGTCGCTCAGACGCTGCACACGTTCATCCAGAGTTGTCAGGTATTCCACCCGTGTGAGCGGAGCAAGGACTTCCAGGGGATTTGGGTGCAGCGTAACCACCGCGCTCTGAACACCCTCGGACCGGGCCGCTTTGATCATCGGGTCAAGCAGATGGTGATGACCCAGGTGAACGCCATCGAACTTGCCGATGGCCAGGAATGTATCGACGTTAGGTTCCAACTCCATCAAGTTGTAGGCAACTCGCATTGCACTAACCTGCTTGTGCAAACACCTTGTGGGGCTGCCATTTCTGGTCCCACTCTTCGTAGCGCATAACTGCAATGAAGCGACCATCCTGCGAATAGGCGCGCGCAAACTGCGTTGTGACGGATGGTGGTGCATCGATCGTCCGTCCGTGGCAGATTCTTTCTTCGGCTGATACGTCGACGATTATCGCTTCATATTCCAGCAACGCTTCATCCAGGGGATGTATTAGAAACATCCACCATTCGTCTGCAAGCGCTTCGATGACGGTGTCCAGATCGTTCGCATCTTCTACGGTGAAGCGACCACTGGCAGTGCGTGTCAGGTCGCTCAGGTGAGCCCCAATCCCCAGCATGTCACCTAGGTCGCGGGCCAGGGCGCGGACATAGGTGCCTTTCGAGCACTCCATATCCACTGTGAATCGGGGCGGCTCCCATGCGGTGATCTCCAGGCGTCGAATCTCCACTTCACGCGGCTCGCGCTCGATGGTGATCCCCTCCCGGGCCAGTTCATAGAGCTTCTTGCCGGCCTTCTTCACGGCCGAATACATCGGCGGGACCTGTTTGATGGCGCCGGTGAAGGATGCCACCACTTCTTCGACATCCTGCCGGCTCACGTCCACGACGTCTGCGACATGTGTGACCTTACCCTCAGCGTCCAGCGTGTCGGTCGTGATCCCCAGGGTGATTTCGGCCCGGTACTGCTTGGGCTGTTCCATCAGGTACTCGGTCACGCGGGTCGCGTTGCCGACGCACACCAGCAGCACACCGGTTGCCATCGGGTCGAGCGTGCCGGCATGGCCAACCCGTCGCTCGTCCGATGCCCTTCGAATGGCTTGGACCACATCATGGGAGGTCATGCCAGCCGGCTTGTTGAGGTTGAAGATGCCCGACAGGGGCGGTTTCTCATGGCGCAATTGCGCCACCGTGGGACTGGCCGGCGTGCCGTGCTGCTTGAGCTCACAGGCACTACACGGGGATCGCATTCCTCTCCATTTCCCTCAAGGTCCGTAGTAACGACTTCAGTCGTTCCCCACACACTACAACCACTAAAGTGGTTACTACGAGCCATCGCGCATAGCGCGTACGGTATTCAGAACCAGCGCCCGCGTCTCTGGTAGTGGGCCAGCCAGCCGGCAGCCGGCTGCCTGCGGATGCCCACCACCCCCCAGGGCCACAGCTACCTCGGAGACGTCCACCCCCGGCTTGGACCGAAAACTCACATCGACGCTGCCGTCGGCGTCTTCGCGGAACAGAATAGCCATATCGGCTTCACGCGTACTGTTCAAGAGATTGATAATATCGCTGGCGTCCTCTGGTCTCGCATCGCATTGCTGAGTCATCTCCTCCGTAATCTGCGACCAGATGATCCGGTCGGTTCGCTGTATTGCATGGAGAACCGCACCCAACAGGCACAGGGAGGCCAGCGGCTTGGCCTCATACACCTGTTGCGCGATGTTGGTCAGAGGCGCCCCCGCCTGCATCAGCAACGCTGCCACTTGCAGCACTCTCGACGTGGTGTTGGACGTGCGAAAACTCCGCGTATCGGTCACGATACCCGTCAGCAGACAGGTGGCGGCGTCGAGTGTCAGTGGCATGTCGAGCCAGTCGAAGAGCAGGTAGAGGATTTCTGACGTTGCAGCCGCGTCGGGGTCCAACAGGACGACGTCGCCAAACTGCGTGTTGGTCACATGATGGTCGATATTGACGATGGGCATACCAGCGAATTGATCGGCAACATACAGATCGCCCAGGCGATCCAGGCTGCCGGCGTCCAGGCTGATGATAAGGTCCTCAACCGAAGGCGGGCGTGACGTCACAGTTTCACTGGTGGGCAGAAACGCGTAAGCCTCCGGCACAGGATCGGCACAGGCCGCAGTCACCCGCTTGCCGGCCTCTCGCAGTGTCAATGCCAACGCCAGCACCGATCCTATGGCATCGCCGTCGGGATCGACGTGCGTGCCCAGGTAGATGTGCTCTGCTGCGCTGATGAGGTGGGCGAGTTCCAGGGCCGGCCCTTCAAGGTTGCCGCCCAGCGCCGGGGTCTGGCGCGCCGAGTCACTGCCCATTTTGTGTCTCCTCATCCTCGGTTGTTCGTTCAATCTGGCGAAGTATGCCCAAGATGCGTTCGCCCCGTTCGATAGACTCGTCAAAACGAAAAGACAATGTCGGAACGTGTCGAAGGTCTAATCGGTCGGCGATTTCGTGTCTCAGGAATCCGCGAGCGTGATTGAGAGCCTCCAGGGTATCAGACTTCTCTGCCTGGTGATCACCCTGGCTGATGTACACCCTTGCGTGCTCCAGGTCTGGGCTGATTTCGACCACCGTCACAGTGACGCCCGCCAGCCGAGGGTCGCGGGCCTTACGCAGGAGTAGCGTCCCAAGTTCAACTTTCAACAACTCAGCCAAGCGTTTCTGTCGTCGTGTTGTCGCCATGGGTCGTCTAGCGGACGCGTCGCTCTTCAAAGATGCGTATGATATCGCCCTCTTCATAGTCGTCGTAATAGGTCAGATCGATACCACATTCAAAACCCTGGACGACTTCGCGGACATCTTCCGTAAATCGTTTGAGCGAGGCGACTTCACCTTCGTAGACCAGTTCTCCGTTTCGGAACAGACGCGCGGTAGCGCCACGCCTAATCTTACCATCGGTGACATAGCAGCCGGCGACCTTGCCGGCGCGCGTGATCGAAAACACGGCTCGAACTTCTGCCTGCCCGATTAGATGTTCCTCATATTCAGGCTCCAGCAATCCCTCAAGCGCCATCTGAATGTCCTCAGTCAGCTTGTAGATGATCTGGTACTGCCGGATTTCAACACCTTCGATCTCGGCCTCGCGTTCTGCGATGTTGTCTACAGGCACGTTGAAACCAATCACGACCGCGTCTGAGGCTGATGCCAGCATTATATCGTTTTCGGTGATGGCGCCCGTGCCCATATGCAAAATGTTAACCTTCAGCGCATCAGTTCCCAGGCGCTCCAATTGCGTGCGAATTGGATCGAGGGAGCCTTGGACGTCAGCTTTCACAATCAAGTTGAGTTGTTTGGTTTCCCCAGCTTGCATCCGGGCGAAGAGTTCATCCAGGCTGGCGGGCGGCACACGGCTAACACGGGTTCTGTCTGTAGCTTGTTGCTCAGCTACAATTGCTCGGGCAGTGCGCCCGTCCGCGACGATTTCGAATAGCTGACCAGCGGTTGGCACTTGGCTCAGCCCCAATACCACCACAGGTGTCGATGGGCCAGCCTCCCTGATTGGCTTACCGCGTTCATCGAACATGGCCCGAATTCGTCCGTAGGCTGCTCCTGCCAAGACCGTGTCTCCAACATGCAGTGTGCCGGCCTGGACCAGTAGGGTAGCTGTGACACCTCGGGTGCGGTCAAGTTTCCCCTCCAGAACTGTGCCGGCCGCCGGCTTGTTGGCGTTTGCGACAGGCGCTACAGACTCGGCTACTAGCAGAATGGCGTCCAGAAGCTCGGGAATGCCTGTGTCACGCAGTGCCGAAATGGGAACTACAAACGTGTCGCCGCCCCACGCATCAGGAACCAGGCCTTGGTCGGACAACTGTTGCATAACGCGCTCGGGCTGCGCAGTTGGGAGATCTACTTTGTTCAATGCGACGACGATCGGGACGTGAGCTGCTCGAGCATGGTCAATCGCCTCTCGAGTTTGGGGCATAATGCCGTCGTCGGCCGCCAAAACCAATACGGCTATATCGGTCACCTGCGCGCCCCGGGCGCGCATGGCAGTAAAAGCCTCGTGGCCGGGTGTGTCGATGAAGGTGATCTTCTTGTCTTGTTGTACCACCTGGTAGGCGCCAATGTGCTGAGTTATCCCGCCGGCTTCACCGCCGGCTACGTTAGTGTGGCGAATGGCATCCAACAGCGTGGTCTTTCCGTGATCGACATGCCCCAGCACGGTGACGATGGGCGGCCGTGGTTCGACCGGCTCGTCCGGCTCGATGAACATATGCCAGCGAGGAACTGCTTCTGCCTCAGCTTCGATCACCGCTTCAGCTTCCGCTATGGCTGCGGCTTCTTCAAGCTCGGGCTTCGTAAGAGTGCCTTCCAGCACCAACTCGTACCCCATGTCCTCGGCGACAATGGCAGCCGTCTCAAAGTCAATCGTCTGATTTATGTTGGCCATGATGCCATTTGTCATCAGGGTCTTGATCAGATCGATAGGACTGATATCCATTGCGTCCGACAGTTCCCGTACCGAAATTATTGGTGGGATTTCGATCGGCTTACGCTCTCTTACCTCGGGTTCGGCCATATACACTCCCCTTTCTCCAGATTTCCATCAAACCAAAAGGCGCGTCCGAGGAACGGGCGCGCCTTGAGCGGCTGATCGGTGGCGTGCTGAATGGCACGACTAAGATGGGCGATTGGATCCCGTGGCGGTGTTTACCCGGTCGCCATGGTTTTCCTCTCGTCCTGGCCGATCTGCTCAATGCTGGGCTGGGAATGGACTGTACGGCCGTAGGTCATGAAGCGGTTCTTGCCAGTACCACCCGGCCAGTGATTCAAGCAGCCGAGCATTTCCATCTCTCTAGCCACAGTGGCGCGCCTATTCTGCGCCATCGTCTGTTTCTATATGCACGTGCGCCAGCTCCGACATGTGAGCGGCAAGCATCTCTTGTTCCACAGGCGATAGTTGTGTCTTTAGGGCTTGCGTCAGACGGTTGCCTTTCATCGCAGCTTCCCAACAGGCTGGGTCTTCGTGTAAGTAAGCTCCCCGTCCAGATAACTTGCCAGTTGAGTCCAAACGAACGCCGCCATTGCCCGGCGTGCGGACAATGCGGGTCATCGAACGTTTAGCATTCACCTGCCGGCAGCCGATACAGGTTCGCTGCGGAATGCGACGTCGGCGTTTGGCCATCTGCTTCCCTCGCGTGCTATTCCTCGTCTTTGTAGTCGTAGTCCAGATCATATTCGAGGTCTTCGTCGAAGTCTTCCAGGTCTTGCTCACGGTCTTCGATCTCATCCCCGTCCCGCCACTGATCGATCTCCCGCTCCCAGCGGTCTCCACTGCGACCTGGCTTGCGCTGTTTGCGGGCCACGACTTCACCCAGGTGTTCGTCAAAAACGAGCTGTCGTTTCTTGCGCTTTTTCTTGCCCTTTTTCAGAGGCCCTTCGCCAAGTGCCTCCAGCTCTTCTTCTTCCTGAGCTGCCTCTTTCCAGGGTTTCTTGACAGGTTCTTCCTCGGTGACACCCGTCGCTTGCTCTGCAGTTTCTATTTCTGTTGCCGGCACGGCTGTCTCAGGTTCGACGACAGCCTGCGGTTCAAGCTCTGCTGCAACCGCATCCTCGGTAGTTGCTGGCTCTGCTTCGGCTGCAGCAGTTTGCACCGGGATCTGGGCCTCAGTGAGATCTTCCAGAGTCTCAGTTTCCTTTGCCACCGCGTCGGTGTCAGCTTCGGTTTGTTCAGCCCCTAATGCCTCGGCTTCTGCCAACAGGGCTCGAGCGGCCTCGAGTTCCTTCATCTCCTGGACGAGCCGGGCTTCTTCCTGGATGCGGTGGATAGCTTCTTCAGCAGCCTCCGATTCGCTCTTGATATCGATGCGCCAGCCTGTCATCTTGGCAGCCAGACGAGCATTCTGACCTTCCTTACCGATGGCCAGGGATAGTTGTCGATCGGGCACGACCACCTCGGCTGTCCGGCCTTCTGGAGCCTCGACCAGACGCACGTTCGTCACCTGAGCCGGGCTCAAGGCGTTGGCGATGAATACGGCCGGATCGTGGTCCCATGCCACTACGTCAATCTTCTCGCCGCTCAGCTCATGCACCAGAGCCTGGATACGGACGCCACGGATGCCGACGCATGCGCCAACCGGGTCTACGCCTTCCTGTCGAGCTGCAACGGCCACCTTGGAGCGAGAGCCGGCCTCGCGGGCGATAGCTTTGATTTCCACAGCGCCGTTGAAGATCTCCGGGACTTCGACTTCCATGAGCCGGCGCAACATCTTCTTATGAGTCCGTGAAACGATGATCTCCGGACCCTTAGGAGTCTTCCGAACTTCCTGAACGTAAACCCGAATCCGTTGATTGCGAGTATATCGTTCGCTAGGCATCTGATTTGCACGCGGAAGTAGCGCCTCGGCCTTGTCCAAGCCCACGGTGATACTGTCAGGGTTGGTGCTCTGAATGGTTCCTTGGACAATTTCGCCTTCTCTCTCGGCGTACGTGTGGTAGGTTGCCTCGCGCTCAGCTTCTCGGATGCGCTGCAAGATGACTTGCTTCGCGGTTTGCGCTGCGATGCGCCCAAAATCATCCGGCGTAACGTCGATTTCAACCAGGCCGCCGAAGTCTGCGTCCGAGTCAAGTTTCTGCGCTTCCTCGAATGAAATCTGGGACCGGTTGTCCTGGACGTCATCGACCACGGCCAGTTGGGCAACGACCTTGCTCTCGCCGGTTTCGGGGTCCACCCCGATGCGGACGTTCTGGGCCCATGCGTCTGGAGTTTTCCGGTATGCCGCGATCATGGCTGCCTCGACGGCCTCCATGATTACGTCCTCAGGCAGACTGCGTTCTGATGCCAGAAGCCGAACGGCTCTTGAGAGATCGTTTCTCATCTCTCTTCTTCGTTCCTCCCTACTCGTATGTCGAAAACGGAAAATGGGCCGGGAAGCTGAAGCCCGCTCGACTCGATTTCAGTATCTCGTGTCCGATCCCCATCTTCCATTCTCCACAAAGTAGCCTTACAACAAGAAAAGTGGGGGCGTGCCCACCACTTTTCAAAGAAATCTCCAACGTTATGGTATAAGTATAACATCTTTCTTTCATTCCTGCAAGTCTCTTTCACGCAGATGGGCACGCATCAGCAAAGGCAGTTCGTCCGTTGACACGATCTGGGACTGGTTACTCCATCGGGCCTTGACCTCGATCCCACCATGCTTCTGCGCACGGGCGCTCACCGTCACACGGACGGGGGCGCCGATGAGATCTGCGTCGTTGAACTTGACGCCGGCTCGCTCATCCCGGTCGTCGAACAGGACATCCATCCCCTCAGATTGGAGGATCTCGTACAGTTCTTGAGCCATGGTGCGGATCCAATCGTCCTTCAGTCCCAGGCCGACGAGATACACATCGACCGGAGCCACCGCCGGCGGCCAGACCAGGCCGTTTTCGTCGTGATGGACCTCCGCTATGGCGGCCATGAGCCGGCCCAATCCAATGCCATACGACCCCATTACCACAGGGCGAGACTCGCCGTCTCGGTCCCGATAGGTGGCGCCCATCATCGCGCTGTAGCGGGTGCCCAGCTTAAAGATGTGTCCTAATTCGATGGCTCGCTCTGATACAATCGGTGTGTTGCACTGCGGGCAGGCGTCACCCGCCCGGACCGTGGCAATGTCTGCAACCTGATCGGCGGTGTAGTCGCGCCCGTAGTTGACGTTTTGTAGGTGGTAGCCTTCTTTGTTAGCGCCGGCCACCAGGTTCCGCGCCGCTACGACTGACTTGTCCACGATGATGGTCGCTGTGCCCTTCAACGCGATAGGGGAGGCATAGCCTGGCACAGCGCCGGCAGCGCGGATTGCCTCTTCCGAAGCTGGAGTAAAATCAGCGGTCCCCAGCACGCGGGTCAGCTTCGTCTCGTTGATCTCCAGGTCGCCGCGAATCACCGCGAAGATCAGCCTGTCACCCGCCGTGTAGAAGACGGCCTTGGCGGTGTGGCTCTTCGGGATACCCAGGAAGGCGGACAGGCCGGCGATTGTGTCGATGCCCGGCGTCGCCACCTCTGCCATCGGTTGCATCTCCGCCTGGTCAGCCGGCCACGTGGTTCGCGCATTCTCCAGGTTGGCCGCATAATCACAGGCTTGGCACACGATGACAGTATCTTCCCCGTGCTGGTTGAGGAGCATGAACTCATGGGACCCGAAGCCGCCCATCATGCCCGGGTCCGCTTCCACTGCCACGGGGTTCAGTCCGCAGCGCCGAAATATCTTGACATAAGTTTGATAGATGCTCGGATAGAAGGCTTCCAGGCCAGCTTCGTCCGCATCCAGGCTGTAGGCGTCTTTCATGATGAACTCTCGCACGCGGATCAGGCCGCCGCGCGAGCGGGGCTCATCGCGCACCTTGGTTTGGAACTGGTAGACGACCGCCGGCAACTCGCGGTAGGAGTTGATCTCCTGGCGGGCCAGGTAGGTGACGATCTCCTCATGGGTCATGCCTAATACCATGTCGCGGTTGGCGCGGTCCCGAAAACGCACCAGCTCGGGACCGATTTCACCCCAGCGGCCGGTCTGCTGCCACAACTCAGCCGGCTGGATGACGGGCATGTGCAGCTCCTGTCCGCCGATGGCATCCATCTCCTCGCGGATGATCTGCTCGATGCGGCGAATCACTCGCCAGCCCAGAGGTAAGTAGGTATAGACGCCGGCCGCTACCGGGCGGATCATGCCGGCTCGGACCAGCAGGGCGTGGCTTGCCATTTTTGCATCAGCCGGCGCTTCCCGCAGTGTTCGGCCGAACAGGTTTGACATGCGCATGGATCTTCTCCTTGTGCTGGAAACAGTGTCATTAAAACAAAGAAGCCACCATTACAGTGGGTGGCTTCTCACGGGCGATTGCGTGGTCCCAGACGGTCTAAGGGTTCATTGTGCAACTGTCAGGGTGCCGCCGCGCCTGGCTGGAAGCCGGCACGGCCGTGTAGGGACCGGGTTCAGCGTGTGCGTTGTGATCGACATGGCTTGATTCTATCAAAGTGTTGGCGAGATGTCAACTGGAAACCGCCGGCAACGTCGATTCACAATCTCGGCCGATGGCGATACGCATGATCCGTTATAGTGCAACCCGGTCCCGCTTGATGCGTATAGAAGGAATAGGCAGAGTAGAGCTAATGCCGTATAATTGCCACGAGGAAACTACTCTGCATGTCATTGCGAGGAGCCCTTCGACAGGCCCCTCGACAGGCCCCTCGACAGGCTCGGGAGGGACCTCGGGACGGCGCTCAGGATGAACTCCGCGACAAAGCAATCCCCTGCTTTGCAGACGGGAGATTGCTTCGCTGCGCTCGCAATGACATTACGCGAGAGCTGGCTCGCAGTTCTAGAGAAGCCTGAGTAGAAACGCCACGAGATAGCTTCACGAAGGAGAACACATCTATGAATAGCATCACAGCTACCTTTCGGCAGGCCGTTGATGCTCTGCTATTGCGCGACAGGGCATTTGAATCGATGCGCGACAGTCCGAGTCCGTTCGTTCGCGGATTGACCTTTGTTGTCGGTGTTGCACTGATCGTGGCTCTGGTCAGTATTGTCGGGACGATTCTGTTGCAGGCCACATCACCAAACCTGGGGGCCATTCAGGAAGCGGTCTGGCAAGGGATGCAAGATATGCCCTGGGTGGAGCAGATTCCCGCTAGCGAGCGGGACGCAGTGATGACAGAGGTCAAGCGCAGTTTCGATATTGGCTGGCAGATCGCCCGTGTGTTTACCCCAAGCATCGGAAACGCTCTCATCAACGTGATTCTGAACCCCATCACTTTGGTGGTAGGATGGCTGTTGTATGGTCTGCTAGCGTTTCTCTCGGCCCGCGCTCTGGGGGGGAGGGGCCGGCTGGACCAGACCTACGGAACCACAGCCCTGGCCGTTGCGCCACGGATGCTTGGGGTTGTGAATGTCCTGCCCTACGTGGATACCGCCGGCCTGGGAATCTGGGCGCTCATCTGCAACTACCTGGCCATCAAGAACACGCATCACCTCAGCCCCTGGCGCTCGTTCTGGGCCACGGTCATCCCGTTCATCCTGCTGTTCCTGTTCGCGGTCGGGCTGGTCATTCTCGGCATCAGCATCGCTGTCATCACACTTGGAGGAGGGTCGTAGGCGTGAACCAACTGGTACAGACAATGAGCAGCTCGTTGCTGTTGGAAGACAGCGCCTTCGTTCAAATGCGCGACGCGGAGGATAGCTTCGCGCGCGGTCTGAAGACGCTCGTGGTGATTAGCCTGATTGTAGGATTAGTCGTCTCGCTGGTCAGTTTCGCTGGTGCTGTTCGGACCTCGCCGGTGCAGGAGATGGAGCAGTTCCAGCAAGGCATGGAACAGATGCTTGGTCAAATGCGGGCTTTTGGCGCTTTTGGCGGTGACGAAGAGTTCTGGCGCATCTTCATGGAAAACTGGCAGGCCGGCCTGGTTATGGGACGAGACATTGTGGACGTCGTCGTGGCGACGACGCCTGTGCCGATGACAGTCGTGAACCTGTTTCAGGCCCTGGGGAAGTGGATTTCCTATCCGTTCGGGTGGGTATCCACCTGGATGTTCTATGGCTTGCTGACATTGGTGTTTGCCAAGCTCCTGGGTGGCACGGCGACGATTCGAGAGATGCTGGCCACGACGTCATTGGTGGCAGTCCCCCACCTCCTGGACGCCTTCAGCGTCATCCCGTACATCGGGTTTCTGGTGGGTGCGGTGGCGTTCGTCTGGGGGCTGGCGGTCTATGTGAAAAGCACCGCTGTTGCGAATCGCTTCGGTCTGGGGCGTGGACTGTTGGCTGTTGCCGCTCCGTTCATCGTGCTGTTCGCTCTGATCGCGGTTTTCATCTTACTCATGATGATCCTGATCATTGCCGGCAACTGAGAAAAGAGAGCTTGAGATGCTGAGGAATATCACTGACTTTGCTCGCGGGTTCGTGCTGGGGCTAGTTGTTGGCGGGTCTGCCGGCCTGCTGATGGCCCCGGAACCCGGCGACACGTCACAATCAGCTTTCCAGGCGCGCCTTGCGGCTGTGAAGGTGGCGTTTGAAGAGGGCCGCGCCCAGGCGGAGCAGGAGCTCCTGGACTACTTCGAGCGTGCAAAGCGGTCCCCGGCTGATGGATGAGACGTAGCCAGAGCGATCAGTGACCGATAGTCACCATCGCTTCCCCGTCAGTGTGGATCGGCTCTGGTATCCAGCGACCGTTCAACACCTTCTGTAGGAACATACCCGTATACGACTGGGCATTCCGGCTCACTTCTTCTGGTGTGCCCGTGGCTACCACATGCCCGCCGGCATCACCGCCTTCCGGCCCCAGATCGATGATCCAGTCGGCACTCTTGATGACATCCAGATTATGCTCGATCACGATCACAGTGTTGCCGGCGTTCACGAGCCGCTGTAACACGCTCAGCAATTTCTTCACGTCATCAAAGTGCAGACCTGTCGTCGGCTCATCCAGGATGTAGAGGGTGTTGCCCGTAGCCACCTTGCTCAACTCTTTGGATAGTTTTATGCGCTGCGCCTCACCTCCAGACAGCGTCGGTGAGGGCTGTCCCAGCTTGATGTAGCCGAGTCCAACATCGTACAGCGTTTGCAGCTTCCGCTTGATGGACGGAATGTTCTCGAAGAAGGACAGGGCTTCCGTCACGGTCATATCCAGCACCTGGGCGATGTTCTTGCCCTTGTACTCGATGTACAACGTTTCATGGTTGTAGCGCGCCCCCTTGCACACCTCGCAGGGGATGTAGATGTCGGGCAAGAAGTGCATCTCGATCTTGATGATGCCATCCCCTTTGCAAGCCTCGCACCGGCCGCCCTTCACGTTAAACGAGAATCTCCCTGGTTTGTAGCCTCGCACTTTGGACTCGGGCAGCGCGGAGAACAACTCGCGGATGGGCGTGAACACGTTGGTATAGGTTCCCGGGTTGGATCGAGGTGTCCGCCCGATGGGTGATTGGTCGATGTCGATCACTTTGTCCAAGTTCTCAGCGCCTTCGATGCCTCTGTGGGTCCCCGGCCGGAGCTTTGAGCGATTTATGATCTGCGCCAGGCGTTTATACAGCACTTCGATAACCATGGTCGATTTCCCGGAGCCGGAGACGCCGGTTACGCAGATGAACTTGCCGAGGGGAAAGGTTACGTCGATTTCTTTCAGGTTGTGTTCTGCTGCGCCGAGTAGGGTTAAGCTATTTCCGTTGCCGGCTCGACGGCGCTCAGGTACCGGAATCTGCTGCTTGCCGGCCAGGTATTCGCCCGTTATCGATGCGGGCGAGTTCATCACTTCGTCGAGTGGCCCTGACGCCACAACGTGGCCGCCATATTCACCAGCTCCGGGACCCAGGTCGACCACCCAATCGGCCGATCGAATCGTCTCCTCGTCATGCTCCACAACCAGGACCGTGTTACCCAAATCGCGCAAGTTCAGCAGCGTGCGAATGAGCCGCGCGTTATCTCGCTGGTGTAGGCCGATGGATGGCTCATCCAGGATGTACAGCACGCCCATGAGCTGGGAGCCGATCTGCGTTGCCAGACGAATGCGCTGCGCCTCGCCGCCGGCCAGAGTGCTAGCTTGCCGGTCCAGTGTCAGGTAGTCCAGTCCCACGTCCTCCAGGAATCCCAGCCGCGCTCCGATCTCTTTCAGAATCTGGCCGGCGATCATCAGTGCTCGCTCAGACAGGACAGCCTCGTTAGGGATAGCAGTCCGATCCCCCGCCTCAGTTCCTATCAAACGCTCAACCCACAGCCTGGCCTCGGCGATACTCATTCGGGCTACTTCAACAATATTCTGGCCGCCAACAGTCACCGCTATGGATTCTGGCTTGAGGCGTGCGCCGTTACACGTCGGGCAGGGGCGCGTGGTCATGTAACGCTCGATTTCGGAGCGAACGTAGTCGGAGTCGGTCTCGGTGTGCCGGCGCTGGAGGTTGGGGATGACGCCTTCGTAGGTCGTTTCGTAGCGCCGGCGGTTGCCGTATCGGTTCTCATAATCCAGTGTGATGCGCTCGCCGCCGCTGCCGTACAGGATCACCCGGCGCGCTTTAGCCGGCAATTCCTTCCATGGCGTGTCCAGGGAGAAACGGTAGTGCCGGGCCACGCCTTTGAGCAGTTGCATGTAGTAACCTTCGCTGTTCTTGCCCTTGCTCCACGGCGCAATGGCGCCCTGTTTGACGCTGAGATCGGGATTGGGAGCTATCAGGTCGGGGTCCATCTCCATCCGCGAACCAAGACCCTGGCAGGTGGGGCATGCACCATGGGGGCTGTTGAAGGAAAAGGACCGGGGCTCAATCTCCGGCAGGCTGATGCCGCACTCCATGCAGGCGAAGTGTTCACTGAAAAGTGTATCCTCTGGCTGCGCGTCACCGTTGACGGTGCTCACGGTCAACGTTCCATCACCCAGTTGCAGTGCGGTCTCGACGGAATCCGCCACGCGGGCTCGATCAATGCCCTGTTCTGGGGTCTCGTCCGGGCTGGAAGGGGCGTCAGGAGTGGGGCCGGCGCTTCCATGTCGGACGATAAGGCGATCCACCACAACCTCAATCGTGTGCATCTTGTAGCGATCCAGGTCGATCTCTTCGTTGACGTCGTACAGTTCGCCGTTGACGCGGACGCGCACAAAGCCGGCCTTGCGGACATCATCGAAAACCCGCTGATGGTGTCCCTTGCGGTCCTTAATCAGAGGAGCCAGAATCATTATTCGGCTCTCATCCGGCAGTGCGAGCACACTGTCCACGATCTGTTCCGACGTCTGTTGGGCAATCACACGTCCGCAGTTGGGGCAGTGCGGCACGCCAACACGCGCGTATAGCAGGCGGAGGTAGTCATAAATCTCCGTGACCGTGCCGACGGTGGAGCGAGGATTGTGGCTGGCGCCGCGTTGATCAATGGAGATGGCCGGACTGAGACCCTCAATTTGATCAATATCCGGCTTCTCCATCTGGCCCAGAAACTGGCGAGCGTAGGCCGACAGGCTTTCCACGTAGCGTCGCTGGCCCTCCGCATAGATCGTATCGAATGCCAGGCTCGATTTGCCGGACCCCGAAATCCCGGTTATCACAACAAACTTGTCGCGTGGAATCTCGACGTCGATGTTCTGAAGATTGTGTTCTCGGGCCCCCCGTACAATGAGCTTATCTTGGGCCATGAAATTCTGCCACCCCTTGTCATCTGCCTTTCAACTCACACCGCTATCGCAGTTGGCCTCAACAAAACGGCTTTTCATTATAGCACATTTGGGCTACTCGGAGCAAACCCGGACACGTCTGCGATATTTGACCAGATGTAGACCCTACTAAGACCAGATTAAGACCTTGACGTGCTATTATCTTGCGTGGCAAGGTTGAGTTTTCCAGAGCCTTGTTGCTGCTCCAGAAATACGGAGGGGACTCCTTTACCAGAGGGAGGGGATGGAACCCGGTCAGACCCCCTGATCGGGTTCCACTTTTTTATCCGAACTCTCGGTGTTGCACCCATCTTCCAGTGGCTCTATAATTGAGGGAGGAGTAGCGCTGTTCGACCCGACAGGTGAGGGCCATGTTTGTTGCAAGGACACTGGAAGAGGTTCTGGATTCCCAGACGCGTGAGGGCGCGTTGTACGAAAAGCTGGATGACGACAAGCTGCGGTGCTACGCGTGTGGGCACCGCTGTGTCATTTTTGAAGGGCAGCGCGGCATCTGCAAGGTGCGCTACAACGACGCCGGCCAGCTTCGTGTGCCCTGGGGCTACGTGGCCAGCCTCCAATCCGACCCCACGGAGAAGAAACCTTTTTTCCACGTCCTCCCCGGCTCCGACACTCTGACGTTTGGCATGCTCGGATGTGACTACCATTGTTCGTACTGCTTTACTGGAGACACTCCCGTAGTCACCGATCAGGGTGTGCTCCCAATAGAAGAGATCTATAGGCAGGGACAGCAGGTAGAACAGCAGAGCCGCGGCGATGTAGCTGTAGTCGAAGGGTTGCAGGCAGTAGTAGGAAGCGGCGAACTCCGCAGGATTGTGAAGGCTTTCCGGCATGAGTACTCCGGGCCTCTGGTGGTTGTTGATCCCTACTATCTACCGCCAATACGTTGTACTCCGGATCATCGGATCTATGCCACCACCAGAGCAGATGAGCTTGATGTGAAACCTGTGCCGGCTGGCGAGCTAACAATGGACCACTATCTGGTCATACCGCGCCAGCACCATTTCGCCTCTTCCCAGGAAATTGATGCTTACCAACTGCTCCTTCCCCATCAGAGGGTGCATCAGGTTCCCCATGTGCTGTCCGACGATGAGGTGGCTGGGATCATGGTGGCCAGCAAAGACGGCGTGACATCGCGAGAGATTGGCCGTCGCCTTGGAAAGCGCGCTGACTATATCCGACATGTGCGCAGCAAGGTGCGCCGGGGACTCTGGTTAACTGAACGCATCGTCGAAGTTCAAGATGAGGATGGGTATGTCCGCTTCCCCAAGGAGCATCGGCCTGGAATTCCGCGTTACATTCCTCTGAATGAAGATGTAGCGTATCTACTTGGCCTCTACTGTGCGGATGGCTGTGTCAGCAAAGCAGCAAATCGTCCTGGTAGCTATACCCTCATGTTCAGCTTCAACCCAACTGAGAAACAACAGATTGCCTACACCCGTCGCGTCTTGCGGTCGATCTTTGGGTACCGGCCAAAGGTTGTGCATAGGGACACAACCACTGCGCTGGATATTGGCCGAGGGTCTGTTGCTCTGCTGTTTTCAAGCTTGTGTGGGGCGTCGGCTCAAGAAAAGCGCGTTCCGGTTTTACTCTTCCAGAGTCCCCGTGCGATTATTGAGGCATTCCTGGATGCGTATGTTCAAGGCGATGGCCATCGCTATGATTCGGGTAAGGTGAGTATTACCACCGTATCGCCACGTCTGGCCTATGGCGTCGCCTGGCTGGCCCTCAAGCTGGGATACCTGCCCTCGGTATATGCATATCAACGGCCGGAGACAGGGGAGATTCAAGGCCGAAAGGTGCAACAAGCCCCTGAGCAGTTCACAGTCGTATGGTATCAGGACAGCGACGTGCCCCGCCGGTACGTCACGACTGACGACTATTACCTGATCCCGTTGCGGTCAGTCTCAACCGAGTCTTATGAGGGCGAGGTATACAACCTGGAAGTTGAGGAGGAACATAATTATCTAGCCAGCTTCTTCCTGGTTAAGAACTGCCAAAACTGGCTCACCTCCCAGACGCTGCGCGACCCCGAGGCCGGCCTTCA
>JBHHXF010000027.1:0-17407 GCA_046756905.1 Anaerolineae bacterium
TGCGGGAGATGTTCAAGGCTAGCCGGCCTCGCTTTGGGAAACCCGCCTGGCTGGGACTTTTCTTCCTGCTTGGGCCAACCGTCGCGCCGTTCTTCAGCATGTTCCTGCCGAGGATCGGAGAACTGAATCTGTCGATCATTCTGGTGTCGGTCATATTCGCCGTCACGAACGGCACATTGGAAGAGGTGCTGTGGCGTGGCACATACGTCACCGTCTTCCCAGAAAACTGGCTGTGGAGCACCTGGTATCCTTCGATCTGGTTTGGCTACTGGCATCTTTCGCCCCAGGTAGTCTTCCCCAGTCAGATGCCGGGCGGTGCGTTCGCCTTTGCGACCATGAGCATCTTCCTGGGGCTGGTGTTTGGCTGGGTCGCGAAACAGACCGGCTCGATCCGCTGGACGACGACCGCCCATATTCTGACCGATTTCATGGGACTGGCAGGGTTGGCCTTTGTAGGCGGGGGGTACTAAAGACATAGGAGGTCCACGTGGAAGTAGATAGTTTCAAGTACCTGCCCCGTTTGATCGCCCGCTACTACAGGCTGACGCGGGTCGAACCAGAACTGCCGATCCCCTGGACGCCGCTTGCGCGCCCCCTCGAGCAATGTCGCTTCGGGTTGGTGACCTCGGGCGGGCTGTATCACAAGGGGCACGAACCGCCGTTCGACGCCGAGCGGGAGAGACGGGAGCCCACATGGGGCGATCCCTCTTTCCGCACCATCCCCGCCGGCATCAAGCAGGAAGAACTCGGCGCCAACCACCTGCACATCAACACCCACGGTGTGCTCCAGGACATCAACATCCTGCTGCCGATCCACCGCTTCCAGGAGCTGGCTGCGGAGGGGCGCATCGGCAGCCTGGCAGCAGAAGCCTACTCCTTCATGGGCTATCAGGGCTTTCCGGCGGACCTGAGCGGGTGGCGGGAGGTCTACGGTCCCCAGGTGGCCGAGAGGCTCATCGCCGACAAGGTGGACTGTGTCCTCCTCACCACCGCCTGACCGGAGTGCGCCGCCAACGTGCCCGTGCTGGCACGTCTGTTTGAAGCCGCCGGCCTGTCCACCATCATGGTGACCAACATGCCCTTCTGGGCTGAGAAGATCGGCGTTCCGAGAACGCTGGGGGTGGAATTCCCCTATGGCCACATCCTGGGGCAGCCCCACAACAGGGAGCAGCAGATGCGGGTCATCCGGCAGGCGCTAGGCGTACTGGAGGCTGCGCATGCTCCAGGAACGGTCATTCATTCGCCGGAGAAGTGGCCGGCCCCGCTCGAAGAAGCCCTGCACGATGCACACCCCGAGACGCCATCCCCGATCACCGCCGACATGGGACGCTACATCGGGCAATTCCTGCGTGGCCTGCGGCGAGGAGAAAAGAAAACGAGCTGAGTAGTGACGGTGATTCAGAGAAACCTGCGTACCAAGAGGGCGAAGCCGGCGAAGCCGGCTCCCAGGATTCCAAGGATCACCGCTGGGAACCACTCCATCACAGTACCCTCAGTTGACTTGATACGCGAAGCGGCTGGAGCATCGGGGTTGTAGAGTACCGTGACGATATCGCCTATTTCGTAGCTGGCAGGCCAGCTTCCGATAGAGGACTCTAAGACTTGCAGTTCACCGTCCGCCGTGATGAACTCCACGACAGGGTAGTAGTAGAGGGTTCCGTTGCTCGATCGGCGTGTGACGACGGAAACCACCTGGCCTGGGACAGTCAGTGTGCCGGCTCGTCCGCGAAGGTTGTTGACCGCAAGAACTGCGGTCAATGCCAGAAGCAACACGCCTACGGCAAGAAAAATCCGGAACAGAAGCGTTGGAGTGCCCACAGGAGTCGGCGTCGGTCGGGAGACCGGCCGATCTGCCGGGGGATACCACGCTGCTCCAGAGACCTCAGCGCTCGGCTCAATTTCCTGATCCGACAGTGTCTCCAGGTGTCGGATAGCAATCAGAAGCCGGCGCCAATCGTCGTACTGGGGTTCGTCGAAGGGCGGTGTGGCGTGCTGTACCGATTCCTGTTCAGTCGGTGAGAATCGATCATCCAGGCACTCTTTCAGCATAACGAGGGCCAGCGCCTCTTCAGGGCTCTTTAGAGGGACGAGCTGCCGGCCTTCCGACGATAGGACGTATAGCCGGCCCCGCGTCTTGCTGTCTAGGGCGTAGTCGAACATAAGTGTCAGCGTCGTACCGTCTGCGCCGGACAGTTCCACAGACGTACTGCCACCGTCGCGGTAGAGACGTATCAACTTGATCGTATATGGCCGCTGCAAGCGTCGGAGGAGTGTGATCATTCCAGTCTCGCCCTGATTTGCCGGTTGGTCACAGGTGTTGGCTTTGGCAGTCATGACTGCGATCCCCGCCGGTCACATTCTACCACAAGCCGGCCAGCGGGCAAAGGCGAGGGGACTGCAAAGGGTTAGCACTCAAAGTTGAAACGCCAGGCGATCACATGCGTAAAGTGTATTCGAGGCAATCGTTTCCCCCAAATCCACGGAGGGACACTATGTTCACAGCTTGGTTTCGACGCAGTAATTCCAAAGATCAGAGGTCCAATGGCCGCGAGCGGCAAGCTGACGGCCACTTGATTGATCTACGCGGCGTAGAAAAGACCTATGTCAGCGCGGCCGGCGCTTTCACCGCTCTAATGGACATCAATCTTGAGATAGACACCGGGGAGTTTGTGACCGTGATCGGCAAGTCCGGATCCGGCAAATCTACCCTGGTCAATATGATAACCGGTATCGACCGACCCACCTCCGGCGAAGTCTTCGTGGGCGACACAGCCGTTCACCAGCTCAGCGAAGGGCAATTGGCTGTTTGGCGCGGCCGCAACGTCGGTGTCATCTTCCAGTTCTTCCAACTGCTGCCCACGCTCACGGTCGTCGAGAACGTGATGCTGCCCATGGATTTCTGCAATATGTACTCGTACCGCGAGCGCCATGAACGCGCCATGCACCTGTTGGAGCAGGTTGAGTTAGCTGAACATGCCTACAAGCTGCCGTCGGCTGTCTCGGGCGGGCAGCAGCAGCGGGCAGCCATCGCGCGGGCGCTGGCTAACGACCCGCCTATCCTGGTGGCCGACGAGCCTACCGGCAATCTGGATTCAAAGACGGCCGAGGCGGTATTCCAGCTCTTTGATGGACTGGTGGACCAGGGCAAGACGATCCTGATGGTCACACACGATTGGGACCTGTCCAGACGCGCCACGCGGACTATCATGCTCTCCGATGGAGAGATCGTTGAGACACCAGCCGGCTGGAATGGAGATAGTGATGCTTAACCCGCGTTGGCGCAAAGTATTGCGCGATATGTGGGGCAACAAGACGCGGACCATCCTCGTCATTCTCTCCATCGCGGTCGGGGTATTTGCTGTCGGCATGATCGCCGGCTCGCAGGTCGTGTTTGATCGGGACCTGAACGGCAGTTGGGCATCGGTGAATCCTGCCAGTGCGACGCTGTACACAGCGCCCTTTGACGACGAACTGGTTTGGTCTGTACAGAGAATGCCAGATGTCCAGGTAGTGGATGGCCGGCGCAGCTTCGGGGTGCGCTTCAAGACCAATCCCGAGACCGAGCAATGGCGCAGACTCTCGCTATTTGCCTATCCCGACTACGACGACATCCGAATCTTTCAGATTAGTTCTGAGCACGGGGCGTGGCCTCCACCCAAGCATGAGGTCCTCATCGAGCGCGCCTCCCTCGAATGGATGGGGGTGAGCGAAGGTGACGAGTTGATCGTGGAGGCGCCCAACGGCAAGCAGCGCAAGCTACGCGTCGCCGGCGTCGTACACGACCTCACTCAGATGACTGCTGGCTGGACAGGCTCTGCCAGCGGCTATGTTGGTCCCGACACGCTCGAGTGGCTTGGCATGTCGCGCGACTTCGATGAGTTAAACATCATTGTCGCCGGCAACCAACTCGATAAGGACCACATCACGCAAGTCGCGAAACAGGCCAGGGACAAGGTCGAAAAAAGTGGCCGGGAGGTCTACTACACCTGGATTCCCACCCCGGGCAAACATCCCGCGGACGAGGTCGCCCAGCCTGTGTTACTATTGTTGGGAGCGTTAGGTTTTCTCGCGCTCATCTTGAGCGGGTTTCTGGTGGTGAATACCATGCAGGCACTGCTGGCCCAGCAGGTCCGCCAGATTGGTATCATGAAAGCGGTCGGGGGCCGCAGTCGCCAGATCATGGGCGTGTACTACAGTATGGTTCTGGCGTACAGTGTGCTTTCGCTGGGCATTGCGGTGCCGTTGGGGGCGCTGGGCGCCTATGCGCTCACAGATTTCTTGGCCGGCCTCATTAACTTCGACGTAGCGAGCTTCGCCATGCCACCGCGCGTGCTGGCCCTCGAAGTCGCGGTGGGCCTCGTGGTGCCGCTCCTGGCAGCGCTTTATCCCATCCTGTCTGCTGTGCGCAGGCCGGCCTACGAGGCGATGAGCGATTACGGGCTGAGTAAGGGTCAGTTCGGACAGGGCCTGCTCGACCGTCTCGTCGGTCGGGTGCGGGGTCTGTCGCGTCCGATGCTGCTCTCTCTGCGCAACACCTTTCGGCGCAAGGGCCGGCTGGCGCTCACCCTCACGACCCTGACATTGGCGGGTGCCATATTTATCGCCGTCTTCAGCGTTCGCGCCTCGCTGCTCCTCACACTTGACGACATGTACGACTATGTGCAGTACGATGTGCTTGTCATCTTCAGGCGGCCCTATCGTACGGAGCAGGTCGAACGCCAGGCGCTGAGCGTACCCGGCGTCGTCGCGGCTGAAGGTTGGCGCTTCAGCGGAGCCCGTCGCCTGCGCCCCGACGACACGGAGAGCGAGACAATATTCCTCCGCGCACCGCGCGCCGAAAGCGACCTGGTCCACCCGACTCTGGTCCAAGGACGATGGTTGCTCCCGGAGGATGAGAACGCTGTCGTCGTCAATACCTACTTGCTCAAGGATGAGTCAGACATCAAAGTGGGTGATGAGATCACACTGCAAATGGACGGGCGCGAGACCGCCTGGCGCGTCGTCGGCATCATCAAAGGAACTCCGCCCGCACCCATGGCCTATGTCAACGGTCCCTACTTTACTCGACTCGTAGGCGGTGTGGGGCGCTCCGGTGTCGTCTTCGTGGAGACGGAGCAGCACCACGCCGCTTCCCAGTCTCAAGTCGAGAAGGCCTTGGAAAAACACTTCGAAAGCGTCGGCCTGAACGTCAACCAAACCTTGACCAGCGCTACGGAACGCGCACAGGTTGAGTCTCAGTTCAACGTTCTTGTAATGTTTCTCCTAATTATGGCCATCTTGTTGGCTATCGTGGGAGCGATTGGCTTGATGGGCACCATGAGCCTGAACGTGCTGGAACGAACGCGGGAGATTGGTGTGATGCGCGCCATTGGCGCTTCGGACGGCGCTGTCCTGCGCGTCGTCATCGCGGAAGGCATCGTCATCGCGGTACTTAGCTGGCTGATTGGAACAGTTGTTGCATTCCCTCTGAGCAAATTGCTCAGCGACATGGTGGGAGAATCCATTATGAAGGCCACCCTCAGCTACTCCTTCTCCATAGGTGGCACGGGGCTGTGGGTGCTTGTGGTGATCATTCTCGCCGCGCTGGCGAGCTTCCTACCAGCGCGGAGGGCCTCGCGAGTTACTGTGCGCGAAGTACTGGCCTATGAATAGCGACTGATGAGGTAATCAAACATGAGGAAACTGATAGTCGGGATCTTTGTTCTGGTGGTGATAGCCGGCGGCGCTTACGTAGCCTTCGGTCGCCCGGGTAAGAGTCCGTTCGCATCGCAGACGACGACGGAAGCGGCGCCAATCCTGCCGGCGGTCGAAGCGGATAACAACGTGGTCGCAGACGCCGTGGTAGTGCCCGTCCAGCACGTGGCTTTGAGTATGCCCACCGGCGGTATTGCGGCCGAGGTACTCGTCTCCGAAGGCGAGCGCGTCGAGGTTGGCCAGGTTCTGATACGCCTAAACTCCGCGCAGCAGGCGGCAGCCGTCGCCCAGGCCAGGGCCAATGTGGCCGGCGCTGAGGCGCAGTTGGCCAAGGCACAGGCTGGGCCCGATCCTGAAGACGTCGCAGCGGTGGAAGCCGCAGTCGAGGTGGCTCGGGCTGGCGTGCAGACCGCCGAGGGCGCGGTGGCCAGCGCCGAAGCAAACCTCAGCAAGCTTCGGGCTGGCCCCACGGACCAGGAAATCGCCATTGCCCAACGGAGGGTAGAACAGGCGAAGAATGCCTTGTGGGGGGCGCAGACCTTGCGAGACGGCATCTGTGGACGGGCGAGTAGCGGTGTAGCAGCAGCGGCCGACTGCCGTAATGCCAGGGCGGTCGTACAGCAGAGCGAAGAAGCGGTGCGCATCACCGAGCTGGAGTTGCAACAGGTCCAAAGCGGTCCCCGTCTGGAGGATCTGGCGGCCGCCCAGGCCCAACTGCAGCAGGCGCTGGGGCAACTCGCAACGGCTCAGGCTCAGGTGCGTCAGGCGGAAGCCGAGCTGGCCAGGGTGAAGAAAGAGCCCTCGGCGGAAGACATTTCCGTAGCGGAGGCTCAAGTGGCCCAGGCTCAAGCGGCTCTGTCGCAGGCTCAGGTAGCGCTGGCCGATGCAGAGCTGGCTGCGCCGATGGCCGGCACCGTCGCCTTGCTGGACGTGAAGGTTGGCGAGCAGGTGATACCCGGCACCCCCATCGTCCGGCTGGCCGATCTCTCCACCTGGCAGATCGAGACTGACGACCTGACAGAACTCAGCGTGGTTAATATCAGCGAGGGCGACCCAGTCGCCATGGCCATTGATGCCATTCCAGAGCTAGAGCTGGCCGGCAGCGTGATGCGCATCAAGACTATCGGGCAGAGCAAGCAGGGAGATATTACATACACGGTCATAATTCAACCCGATAGGCAGGACCCGAGGCTGCGCTGGAACATGACGGCTGTGGTGACGATAAAGCCAAAAAATTCGGAGTAGCTGTGTCAGGCAGGGCTATCGGGGCGACTACCCATCTTTCGTGCCGACGTGCACCGTAACAGTGCCCAGGGCCACCTTGAAGTAGGTGACGTCGCGCATGCCGGCGTCGCGCATCACCTCGGCCAGTTCCGGTGGTGTCAGGAAGGCACGGACCGACGCCGGCAGGTAGGTATACGCGTCTCCCTCACTGATGAGTCCCCCGATAGCCGGCACGAATCGACCGAAGTAGATAGCAAACAGGTCGCGGAACAGGGTTGTGGCCGGCTGCGTGATCTCCAGACAGACCACGCGCGAGCCCGGTCGAACGACGCGCCGCTGCTCGCGAAAGGTCTGACCAATGTCGACGACGTTGCGCATCATGAACGCACTGAGGCAGGCATCAAACGTGTTGTCACCGAAGGGCAACTGAAGCGCATCACCGCCGGCGAACTCAATCGACTGGGCTGGCCGGCTGTTTAGCTTGACCCGACCCACCTGCATCATCGGCAGTGCGAAATCTACTCCGACCACTGAGGCTGAAGGCTGCTCTTCCAGCACGGCCAGCGCCAGGTCGCCGGTGCCGGTGGCCAGGTCCAACACGCGGCCATTCGCCGGCACCCGCGCCTGCCGCGCCGCGAACCGTCGCCAGTTCTGATCCTGCCCGAAGGTCATCAGGCGATTCATCAGGTCGTAACGGCGCGAGATGCGCCCGAACATAGTTCGGACGTAAAGGGCTTTGTCGGAAGAGGTCATTCCTGGTTTCCCATATCACCGCCGGCGTTTCCGTGGCTGTTTGGGTGGAATCGCAACGTCCTCAGCATCGAATTCTTCCAGCAGATCCACGAGGCGTTGGAGAACTCTGCGGCGTTCCTGTGGCGACAGGTCCTCGAATTCCAGATCCTCGTCCCAATATTCCCACTCATCTTCTTCGCTCGATCCTGGGACTTGCATGATCCCCCTGAAGAGATAGAATACTCCCAGTCCGACTGGCACGGCCACGACGGTTGCCTGGAAAAGAGTCAGTTCCGTGAAATGGGCGAACAACGCCCCCACACCGATGAACCCCGCCACAACCAGCATCGTGGCGACGAGGGCGATGACTGCCATGAGTAAC
The DNA here is from genome assembly GCA_046756905.1 of Anaerolineae bacterium. Classification (GTDB taxonomy): domain Bacteria; phylum Chloroflexota; class Anaerolineae; order Epilineales; family JAANWY01; genus JBHHTZ01. The sequence continues at coordinate 8,033 of JBHHXF010000027.1, forward strand.
AGCGCCAGAATGTGCGCAATGAAATCAATCATCAGGAAACCTCCCACCTGGAACCTGCTCATGAGCTTTCGCGAGGGTTCCGTGCCTGAGCAGTTACGTCGTCCGTTTATCCATCACCTTTGACTCATGAAACACAAGTGATGTATAATGGTGTCACACACTTGAAAGGAGTGAAAGACATGGCAACATTGACCAAGCGACCGGTTCAGGTTTATCTAGAGGAGCGACAGGATAGCGCTCTTCGGCGCATTGCCGAGAGCAAGGAGGTCTCGCTGTCCGAATTGATTCGCCGGAGCATCGATCTGTATCTCAGCAACCTGTCCATCGAGGACGATCCGGCCATGAAAATCGTCGGCTTAGGCCGGTCTGGCCTCGGCGACCTGTCTGAAAAGCACGACGATTACCTGATTGAGTGGGAGAAGGAAGCCAATCAGCCATGAGCCGCGATATCTTCGTTGATGCTGGCGCCTGGATTGCACTCGCTGATGCCGACGATCAGCACCATGAACAGGCGGCTGAAGTCTACCCTGACTTGCTGCGCCAGTATCGACACCTGGTAACCACAAACCTGGTGGTTGCCGAAGCTTATGCCAGTATACGTCGTGCTCTAACTCACCAGGCAGCGATCACCTTCCTTGACCTTGTCGCTCAGAGTCCACGCATTGAGAAAGTCTATTCCAGTGCAGCTCTCGAAGCCGAGGCCTGCAACATCTTGAGACAGTATGACGATCAGCCTTTTAGCTACGCCGACGCAGTGAGCTTTGCGCTGATGCGCGAACGGGGCATCAGTGAGGCTTTTGCTTTCGACAAGCACTTTGCCACTGCCGGCTTTGTCCGTGTTCCAGCGGCAACTCCTAGACCCTAAAGGTTTCCAGAAACCTTTAGGGTCTGCCTGCGAACCATCACGCCAGCGCGTCCGCCAGGATTTCGATGGGATGGCGGGCGGTGCGGCCGGTCCCGTGCGCTATCTGCTGGCGACAGGAAATGCCGGCCGCGGCAATCTCGGTGGTGGGGTCTGCGGCGCGAACCGCCGGCAGCAACCGCAACTCGCCAATCTTCATCGAGATGTCGTAGTGCTCCGCCTCAAAGCCGAACGAGCCGGCCATCCCGCAGCAACCTGAATCCACCTCTTCCACTTCGCAGCCAATCAGCCTCAGCATGCGCAGTGTCGGTCCGGTGCCGGCCAGTGCCTTCTGGTGGCAGTGGCCGTGAACCAGCACTCGTTCGGGCCTGTTCCCGTTGAATTGCACATCCCACTGATCGTCATCCAGCAACTGTGCGATGAACTCCTCAATGAGGAGACTGTTCTCGGCTACGATGCCGGCCCGTGGGTCGTCCGCCAGTTCCGGGTATTCGTCGCGCAGCGTCAGCAGGCAACTTGGTTCCACGCCGATAATGGGGATGCCGGCCTCAGCGTAAGGCGCCAGCAAGTTGATGTTGTGCTCGGCGTTGGCCTTGGCCTCTTTAAGCAAACCCTTGGAGATCATGGGCCGGCCACAACACTTGCGGCGCTCCACCAAGATCGGTCTATAACCGGTTGCCTCCAGCACCTTCACCGCCGCCTGGCCAACGGACGGCTGGTTGTACGTCATGAAGGTATCATGGAAAAGGACTACCTGACGAGGTCGGAGATTGGAGATTGGAGATTGGAGATTGGAAAGCCCAATATCTGCGTTGCCCAACCCAGAATCTGAAATCTGAAACGCCGTCCTGAGCTCGTCGAAGGGTCTGAAATCTGAAATGTTATTCCGGAACCAGCCATCGAATGGCTCGGCGGCGAATTCGGGGATGGGGCGCTCGGCCGCCAGCCCTAGCCACCTGGCTAAGACTTTGGACAGTGGAATGTTGGCCAGGATGTTGGGCCATGGCGCTAAAGCAGATCCCAGCCGGCTCAATTCATGAATGTGGCCGAAAACGCGGGAACGCAGCGGAGCGCCATACCGGTCGGCGCGCTGGGCCAAAACCTCATACTTGAGTTTGGCCATGTCCACCGCCGAGGGGCATTCGGCTTTGCAGCCCTTACACTCCAGGCACAGGTCCAGCACTCCTGCCATGCGGTCGCCGGTCAGTTCGTCGTGGGGCAACACGCCGGACAGGGCAGCCCGCAGCGCGTTGGCTCGCCCGCGAGTGGAATGCTCTTCGTCGCGCGTGGCCATGTACGAGGGACACATCGTGCCGACTTCCTCTTTGCGGCAGGCGCCGACGCCGCTACACATTTCCACAGCTCGGGCGAAGTCCCCTTCACGCGGGTACCGGAAGTGGGTTTGAATGGGTGGAGTGTGATACTTGGGGCCAAGGCGCAGGTTGTTGGTCATTGGCTCCGCATCGACAACTTTGCCTGGGTTCATGATGCCCTTCGGGTCCCACGCCCGTTTGACCTGCTTGAACAGGCCATAGAGTTCTGGCCCAAAGATGCGCTCATTGAATTCGCTGCGCACCAGACCATCGCCATGCTCGGAACTCATCACGCCGTCGTACTTCTGAATCAGGCCACACACAGCCATGGCGATAGCGTGCATCTTGTCGACTTCGTTGCCCTCTTTCAGATTGATAAGCGGGCGTACGTGGATGCAGCCGGCGCTGGCGTGAGCGTAAGCCGCCATTCGAGCATCGTAGGCGCGGCAAACATCGTGGACGTTCCGAATGTACGTCGCCAGATGCTCGACCGGCACCGCCGGGTCCTCGATGAAGGGAATCGGCTTGTAGTCGCCTGGGATGCCCATCAGGAAACCCAGGCCGGCCTTGCGCACCCCCCACACCCGCCCTATCTCTTCTGGCGTGATAGCCCGTACAACAGCGTTGCCGACATGATTTCGCCGCACATGCGCGTCCAACTCATCCAGCTTGCTCCTCAACTCGGCCTCCGACTCGCCGTAGAACTCGACGATGAGAACGGCTTTCGGATGGTTCTCGATCCAGGTTAGTTGCCGAGCGTACTCCGGTACATCTCTGACCAGCTCGATCAACATCGCGTCGATGAGTTCCACAGCAGACGGGTTACACTCCAAAATGACCGGTACGGCCTCCATGGCGTCGATAAGAGCATCAAAATGGACGATGCTCAGGGCAGTCATCGTCGGGCGGGGGACCAGGTTAAGCTTCAGCTCGGTGAGGGCAGCGAAAGTCCCCTCTGACCCGACGAGAAGCTTCAGCAAGTTAAACGGCTCCTTGCCTTGCAGTTGCCGGGCAATTTCGTCCAGGTTATATCCACCCGACCGACGCCAGTGCTTGGGGAACCTGTTCTGGATAAGCTCTGTGTTATTGGCGACCAGTTGGCGCACGGCGCGGTAGATGGTGCCCTCCAGTCCATCTTGCTGCATTTTCGCCTGCACGCCGGCCTCGTTCAGATCACCAACACGGGTTGGCGTTCCATCGGACAGAACAACGTCGGCTTCCAGAGCGTGATCGACAGCGCGCCCGTAGAGGATCGAGTGTGCCCCGGTGGAATTGTTGCTGAGGATACCGCCCATGGTGGCGCGGTTGCTGCTGGCAGGGTCGGGACCGAATTGCAGCCCGTGAGGCGCGAGGTGCTGGTTGAGCTGGTCCAGGACGACGCCCGGCTGCACCCGAACCCAGCCCTGCTCCACATCGACCTCCAGGATGTGGTTCATATACTTCGACATGTCGATGTGAATCGCATGTCCCACGGCCTGGCCGGCCAGGCTGCTGCCTCCGCCACGCGGCAGCAAGGGCACACCATGGTGATACGCCACGTCCAGCGTCGCAATCACGTCATCGGCGTGGAGCGGCAACACAATACCAATCGGCTCAATTTGATAGATGCTGGCGTCGGTACTGTAGAGAACGCGTGAGTACCTGTCGAATCGCACTTCGCCCTCGACGACACGCTCCAGCTCATGGACCAGTTCCCTGACTTCACCCACCAGCGCCTCATCCATCACAGTCTATGCTACCGTCGTCATGCTAATTCGTTACTACTCATGCTACCTGCGTTTCGGCATTTGAAACTGCACCAACCCTTCGACAGGCCCCTCGTCAGGCTCGGGACGATGCTCGGGAGGGACCTCAGGGTCTTCATCCAGTGCCTGAGGGCACTTTTCAGTTTCAGCCAAGGATTTCCAATCCTTGGCTTGGGATCCTAACTTACTGACATTGACTGATCACTGGTCACTGGTCACTGGCTCGCTCAGGGGCAAGTCATGAACCATGATCACCCAAGTTACTCTTTCACGTACGGCTGTCCATCCGCGGCCGGCGGGATGGCGCGGCCGATGATGCCGGCCAGCACGATCATGGTAATCACGTAGGGCGCCATCAGGAGGAACTCCGAGGGGATGGGGACTCTCAAGATTTGGAGTTTAGTCTGTAGAGAGTCTGCAAAACCGAAGATGAGCGAGGCGCCGAAGGTGCCAATGGGGTTCCACTTGCCGAAGATCATGGCTGCCAGGCCGATGAACCCCTTACCGGCGGTCAGAAGCTCGTCGAAGCGACCGACCGTACCAATTGTGAAGTATGCCCCCCCCAAGCCGGCCACCATACCGCCCAGAGTGACGGCCACATATTGGGTGCGATGCACATCAATACCTAACGTATCGGCCGCGCGGGGATGTTCACCCACGGCGATTGTACGCAGCCCCCATCGGGTATAGAACAATCCGATGTGAATCAGGGCGATGGCGAGGAACATCAAGTAGATAATGGCATTGCCTTCGAACAGGACAGGTCCCACAATCGGGATGTTAGACAATAATGGAACCGGGATTGGCTTGAAAACACCAGAGTTGTTCAGATATTGATAATCGGGCTGCACCAGAAACCGGGCCGTAAGATAGCTGGTGATGCCGGCAGCGAAAATGTTGATCACTGTGCCGCTGACGATCTGATCGACCCGGAAGCGAATGGACAACCAGGCGTGCCACAGGCCCATGAGGGCTCCAGTCAAAATGGCCGCCAGCAACGCCAGCCACAGGCTGCCTGTGGCACTCCCAACCACTACAGCGGCAAAAGCGGCCGTTAGCATCATGCCCTCGATGGCAATGTTGATCACGGCCGCCCGCTCACACAGCACACCGCTCAAGCCACCCAGAGCGACCGGGACCGATCGCTGGAGCGTGGCCTGGAGCATACCAACCAGATTGAGGGATTTGCCGCGTGCAGCCCACACCAGAAACGCGAACACGAATGCCAGGAATACGAACAGGAATACCAGGTTCAGCCACTTACCAAGCCCACGCGCGAACTGAGACAGGCCAGCCGCCAGGCAGAAGCCGGCCATCAGATAGAGCGTGGTCCGGGTGGGCAAGATCCAAGGTGGCAGCTTAATAGCCACCGTCGCGCGACCAGGATTCAGGATAAACTTCGTCTTCAGGTCGGGCTCAAGATCCTGGGCGAAAACGAACAGGATGAGCAAGCCAGCCAAAATAAAGATGCCGGCCAGAATCCGTTCGCGTGTTACCAGCTTCGCTCGCGGTTGAATTGCCTGTACTGCTGATGTCATAGCCTATCCCACTGAATTCTTAGTGATCAGTGAACAGTAATCAGTATTCAGTACCTGATCACTGAATACTGATCACTGTCCACTAATCACTGATCACTGTCTCAAGATGCTCCCCAGCCACGGGTAAAGACTTGTTCGCCGACCACCCGCTCGGCCCGGATGCGATATATCCAGCGAATCATAGCCGGCGCTGCCACAAACATGATAATCAGGGCCTGCAGAATGGCGATAATGTCCACCGGAATGTGCGCCAGGGATTGCATTTTTGTAGCGCCGGCCCGCAGGCTGCCAAACAGCAACGAGGCCAACACAACGCCGACGGGATGGCTCTTTCCCAACAGCGCCAGGGCGATGCTGTCGAAACCGAAACCTGGCGAAAAGCCGGCTGCCAGAAAGTGCGTCACCCCCAACACCTGGGCTGTGCCGGCCAGGCCAGCCAGCGCCCCGCTCAGCGCCATAGCCAGAACGAAGCTCCCCGACACGCTGATGCCGCTGTACCGGGCTGCATCGGGGTTCGCGCCCACTGTACGAATCTCAAAGCCCAGGGTCGTCTTGAACAGGAACCAGTACACCAACGCTGCCACGCCCAGAGCTAGAAAGATGCCGGCATGGATTCGCACGCGCGGATCCGTCGAAAACTGAGGGAGATAGGAAGTGTCCAGAATCTCCCTCGTCTTGGCGGCCGCTCCGGGGCGTTCCATAGGACCGTTGATCAACCAATCAACAAGCCGGATGGCGACCCAGTTCATCATAATCGTGTTGATCACCTCGTGCGCCCCGGTGCGAGCTTTCAAATAACCAGGGATGGCCCCCCAGATCCCGCCGGCCAGGGCGCCGCCCAACACCGCCAATGGCATGTGGATAATCCACGGCAGCCCGGTCACGCGATAACCGATCCACACCGAGGTAAGCGCCCCGACGAGCAACTGTCCCTCTGCTCCGATGTTGAACAGGCCACACCGGAACCCCAGCGCAACAGATAGGCCGGCGAAGATCAACGGGATGCTGGCCACCAGGCTTTCAGACAGAGGCGCCAGCGAGGTGACCAACGCCGCCGCATCGCCAGTCTGAATCCAGGCCGCCAGGCCCTGGCCCATGGCACGCGGGCTTCCAATAGATCCAGCCATCAATGCGCTGTAAGCACTGGCCACACTCGATGCACTTGCGCGCAGCGCCTCTCCCGGCGCATCAAAGAAGTGGCGGTACAGACGAAGAATCTCGGGGTCCGAGACAATGATTACGATTCCGCCAATGACTAGCGCCGTGAAGATCGCCAAGACTGGCAGCAACACCGTCTGCACGGCAGCCGTCCAATCTCGGGCTGGCGCCGCCGGCTCGGGTGCGGTCGGTGGGATCTGATCTGCTGACGCAACCTGACTCACTGTACCCTTCTTTCACAAGAACTAGATCTGTGCATCTTCATAGTGTGTTGCTTTTTCCGATTGTCCTTCTTACGCAGTACGCAGCACCTCCCCCTCATCACGTTACCCCACCCGTACTCCCACCTCTTCTTCGGCCGGCACCTTATCACGCTCTTCCGACCTGATGCCGGCCATGAGCAAGCCAATGTCTTCGCGAGTAGCTTCTTCGGCCAGCACAATGCCCATAATGCGACCGCGATACATGACAGCGATACGATCCGACAGCGCCATGATCTCATCGAGCTCGGACGACACCAGCAACACAGCGCAGCCTGCATCCCGCTTTTCGATAATGCGCCTGTGGATATACTCAATCGAGCCGACGTCGAGACCTCGGGTTGGTTGAGATGCGACAAGCAGGGAGATAGGACGTGAGAACTCACGCGCCACGATCACCTTCTGCTGGTTGCCGCCCGAGAGGTTGGCTGCCTCAACCCAGATTGAAGGAGTGCGTACGTCAAATTGGTCCACCAGCTCTGACGCGTAGCTCACCATCTCTGCCTCGTTGAGGCTAATCCCACGGGCGAATGGAGCCTTGTAGTAGGTGTTGAGCACGACATTGTTAACAATCGGATAGCTGAGCACCAGACCATCATGGGTTCGATCCTCAGGGATGTGACCAACACCAAGCTCAGTAATCTTGCGCGGTGCAGCATCTGTTACGTCGTGATCCAGAATAGTAATTTGGCCGGCTGTGGATTCACGCAGGCCGGTAATCGCCTCTACCAGTTCAGTCTGGCCATTGCCCTGCACGCCGGCAACACCAAGGATCTCGCCGGAATGAACCTTGAAAGAGACCTCCTGAACCGCCGGGGTGTCCTGATCACTCAATACGTGAAGATTCTCAACAGTCAGGACCGGTTCGCCTGGATGTGAAGGCGTTTTGTCAACCACCAGGCTGACGTCACGCCCCACCATCATGGAGGCTAGCTTCCCCTCCGTGGCCTCCCCAGGTGTAGTGGTGCCTACGACCTGACCGTTCCTCAGAACTGTGATTCGGTCTGACCCGGCCATCACCTCTTTGAGTTTGTGGGTTATGAAAATAATCGAATGGCCCTGATCGACCAATGACTGAATCACTTCAAACAGTTCTTCAACTTCTTGCGGGGTGAGCACAGCCGTAGGCTCATCCAGGATGAGAATATCTGCGTTCCGATACAGCACCTTGATGATCTCCACCCGCTGCTGCACACCCACAGACAGGTCTTGAACGTACGTATTTGCATCTACTTCCAGTCCGTATTGCTGCGAGATTTCCTGCACTCGCTGGGCCGCCGTTTGCCTGTCCAGGAATACGCCATTGCGAACCTCCTCAACGCCCAGCATCACGTTCTCGGTCACCGTAAGGGGCGGCACCAGCATGAAGTGTTGATGCACCATGCCGATGCCGAGGGCGATAGCGTCGTTGGGCTCGTTGATGGTCACCTGATCGCCCCGGACCAGAATCTCACCCTCGTCCGGCTCGTACAATCCGTAGAGGATATTCATCAGCGTGGTCTTGCCGGCGCCATTTTCGCCCAGCAGCGCGTGAATCTCACCCGATTTCAGGGTGAAGTCGATGTGGTCGTTGGCCAATACACCAGGGAAAGCTTTAGTAATATTGCGAAGTTCGAGTACAGGGGATGTGTCTTTTTGCATCAGAGATTCCACTGAGACCCCAGGGGTTTCAGAAACCCCTGGGGTCTGCCCACTTTTGGCAGATGAGTTGGTTGAGAGCAAGCCGGGGGAGCCCCTTGAGAGCTCCCCCGAACAGTGGCCCGAAGCGCTATCAGCACTTCAGATTGGCAATGAAGGCCACCAGTATGTCAAGTTCAGCGTCGCTGAGCGTGTCGCCAAAGTTTTGGGGCATGATGTTGGCCGCGTAGCCTTCGCCCACCTCGGCGTTGGGATCGACAATGGCTTCGCGGAGGAAAGCCAGGTCCTCTTCACCGGCCTGCACCTCCTCAGCGGGTTCACACCAACTGGGGCCAACAGTGCCCACAGCACCTTCAATCCCACGGATTGTGTGGCAGCCGCCGCAGCCGCCCTTGGCGATGACTGCGGATGCCTCCGCCGCCGACGGAGCCGCCGGCAATGCCGAGGACGCTCCGCATTCCAGAGCGCCGATGAACGCCACCATTGCGTTGATCTCGTCGTCGGTGTAGACATCACCGTAGTTGGCCGGCATGATGTTGGCTGCGTACCCCTCTACGATCTCAGCGTTGGGATCAGCGATAGCCTCGAAGATGTCGTCTGGACTGTCCTCGCCGGCCTGCATCTCCTCAGCAACGTGACACATGCTGGGCCCTACGACCCCCACAGCGCCCTCAACGCCTGGAATCTCGTGGCAGCCACCGCAAGTGCCCTTGGCAAAAAGGGCAGTAGCCTCTGCCACAGAGGGGACTGAGGGTGCCATGGCTGCGCCACCACCCACCAGATCAGCCGGTCCCAGCTCCGGGCCCACGATCAGCTTGCCGTCGATGATGGCGTCCTTCGCCTTGGCCAGCTCTTCCTGGA